>JANMBR010000341.1:0-2006 GCA_031360505.1 Acidobacteriota bacterium | reverse complement strand
CTGCTTGATCTTCGAATTCTTGAAGATCGACGTGTAGAAATTGACGGCCTCCTCGGCGTTGGTGTTGAACCAGAGAAACGGCGTGATCCTTTGCATCGAACGTGCTCCCTTCGTCGCGGCATTTTTCCCCTGCCTCCGATTCGTGGCCGAAGCCCGAAAGTTTCGGGCTCGTCGAGGAATGCTGGCATGGATTGGGCCAGCGTGGCCGGTATAGGCTCGGACCATGCGACCGTTCGAGCGAGTCCTCGCCTACGGGATCCTTCTCGCGGCGCCAGGGTCGTGGGCCGCGGCCGCCCCCGCGCCCTCGCCGTGCAGCGCGCCCGAGTACCGCCAGTTCGACTTCTGGATCGGCGACTGGGACGTCTTCGACGCGGGCGATGCGAAACCGTCGATGTGGATCCAGGTCGAGAAGATCCTGGACGGCTGCGTCTTGAAGGAGACCTACCGCGACGTCACCGGGATGATGGGGCAGAGCTTCAACGTCTACGACGCGTCGCGAAAGGTGTGGCACCAGACCTGGGTGACCAACCGCGGCCAGCTCCTCGTCCTCGAGGGCGGGATGGAGAAAGGTCGGATGGTGCTGCGCGCCATCGAGACAACGAAGCAAGGCCCTGTCGAGTGGCGGGCCTTCTGGAGCCCGCAGGGCGTGGAAGTGCGAGAGACGGCCGAGACGTCCGCCGACGGCGGCAAGACCTGGAAGCAGAAGTTCGACATCGTTTTTCGCCCCCACGTCGAGGAGCACCCATGAATTACACGGACATCTTCCTCGCCGACCTCGATCGTGAGACCCCCGTCAGCCGCCGCGTCCTCGAGCGCGTCCCCGACGGGCACTTCGACTGGAAGCCGCACGAGAAATCGATGCCGCTCGGCTACCTCGCGATGATGGTCGCGACCATGCCGGAGTGGCTCGGGATGGTCATCGGGATGGACGAGCTCGACATCGCGCCCAAGGACGGGCCGAAGTTCAGTCCACCGCGGCTCGAAACGTCCGCGGATCTGGTCAGGGCTCTCGACGCCGCAGCGAAAAAGGGCCGGGAAGTCTTGAAGGCCACGAGCGACTCCCACCTCGCGACGAACTGGAAGCTGCTCTCGGGAGGCCAGGTCCTGCAGGAGACCCCGCGGCACGTCCAGATCCGCGACGGAGTCCTGTCGCATTGGGTTCACCACCGCGGGCAGCTGACGGTCTACCTGAAGATGCTCGGCGCGAAAATCCCGTCGGTGTACGGGCCGTCTGGAGACGAGCCGCCGAAACCGGCCTGAGCACTGGCTGGCGGCCGGCGTAGAAGGGCTCAGGCCCGCTCGACCCGAAGGTCGTAGCAGCCGGCCTGCGTGTCGCGGACGTGGAGATAGTCCACGTCGTCGCGGGCGAGCAGCCGATCGATCGCAGCGTCGACGTCCGCGCCGGCCGCGATCCGCTCCTCGGCCCGCTGGAAACGCCCGCGCCCGTAGGCGACCACGGTCAGGTCGTGCGATCGCAGGTCCACGGGAAAGCCGCCGTGCTCCGGGTGCCGATCGCACTCGCCCTCGTGGATGAAGACGGGGCCGGGCAGCGGAAACGGCTCGATGCCGTGGAACGGGTCGAGCGTGAAGAGCAGCCGGCGGTCGACACCGACGCGAAAATCGCGCAGGCAGAGCCGGCACGGACCGTAGCCGGTCGCAACCTCGGCGTGGACCGGGTGACGGTAGCCCGGGGCCGTGCGCGCGCTGCGCACCTTTTCCGCGAGCCCATCGCTGATCGCCAGGATCCTGTATGCGGTCATGCGTTGCCCTCCTCCCTCGTCAAAACACGCCCGCGCCGCGAAAGGTTGCGATTCGCGTGCGATAATCGCGGGTGATCGTCTCTGTCTGATGAGCACGAAAAGAAACGTTCCCACCGAACAGTCCGACCCCTTTCCGGCGGACGAGATCGAGACGTATCACTCGCCGGAGCCCTGGACCCAGGACGGGCGCTACATCCGCGACGCGAAGGCGGCGATCGTCGTGCGCGGCCGCACACTCGCCGACGC
>JANMBR010000233.1:0-15570 GCA_031360505.1 Acidobacteriota bacterium | reverse complement strand
CGCACCCGGACGCCGCTCGTGTCGCCCTCGGCGTGGCCGAAGAAGTACTCGGCCTGCACCGAAAGCCCCATCCACTTGAGTTGCACGTCCGTGCTGGCGGACTCGATGAAGATGTCTTCGCCGGTCGTGAAGAGGCCGATGTTGCGGCCGAGCCAGCCGGTCGGGCTCGCATAGTTGGGGGTCACACTCTCGAACAGAACGTCCGTGGTCTTGCGCAGCGTGTTCGTGAATCCGTCGACGCCGAACGACAGGGCGGGGTCCTTGTGACACTCGAGGTCCGACTCGCCGATTCCCAGCTGGCCGACAGGATTGGCAACCAGCCGGATCAAGGGCATCACATGGTCCGTCGCGCGCAGGGTGTTCTGGCCGTTTCCGCTGAACGCGCCCGCCATGTAGGTCAGCTTGCCCTTGAAGAGTGACCCGAGAATGCCGGCTCCCGTGTCGCGCCCGGGCTTGAACGTTTCCACCGCCAACGCACGCTCCTGGAACTGGATGACGCCGTCGTTGTAGAGCTCGTCCCGGCTGTAGGGCGTCTTCGACTGGCCCATCTGCGCAGCGATCTCATCCATGAACCTGTAGTTGACCCAGGCATCGTCGAGCAGGAGCCTCGTGTTGTTCACGTTCTCGAAGGCGAGCTGCACGCGATAGGTCAGCTTCGGGTCGAAGGCATAGCCGGTGAAATAGAGCTTGAAGCGCCGGATCCGGAATTCGTCCGCGTCCGCCACGGCCCCAGGCACCTCGTCGAAGTCGAAGCTCGTGAACCTCGCCTGCAGGTTGAAGCCGATCGCCAGCTCGAAGAGCTTGTCGGGCGTCCGGAAGGCGATTCCGCGCAGCGGGATGTATTCGATGGCCGGCCAGACCGTCGGCGCCGGAGCCGCCGCGGGCTTGTTCTGCTCCGCCGGCGCCGCCGGGTCAGGCCCCTCGTCGGCCCGAAGGACCACGGGTCCGAGCATCACGCCGCACAAGGTTGCCGCCGCCAGCATCCTGATCATGTTCACCCCTCCCAATTGCAAGCGGAGCATCCCGTGTTATGCGGCTCATTGCAACATCAACCGTATGAAGTCATATAGAATCGTTTGCCAATGAAACCAAGCGCCCGGGGCCCACATACCCCCGCCGAAGCCGCGAAGCTGCTTGGCGTCAGCTACCAGACGGTCAAGCAGTGGATCTACCGCAAGCGAATTCGCTCCGTTCGGACGCCGGGCGGTCACCACCGGATCCCCGCGAGCGAGATCCGGCGCCTCGGAGCGGCTCCCGGCCCGGCGCGCACTGGATCGGTCGACATGGACGCGATCAGCGGACGCAACAAGCTGCTGGGGACGGTGACACGCATCCGCGAGTCGGGCCTTCTCGCGGAGGTCACGCTCGAGGTCGCGGGACAGGCGTTGACCGCGATCATCACGAAAGCCGCCGTCCGGCAGTTGGGATTAAAGCCCGGCTCCCCCGCCTACGCGCTCATCAAGGCCACCGAAGTCATGCTAATCCGAGGCTGACGACGATGCGCAAGCTCCTGCTCTCACTCTGCGTGCTCGCCACTGTCCCGGCCCTCGGCGCCGCCGACCCCAAACCGGAGATCCTCGTCTTCGGCGCTGCCAGCCTGACCGAGTCGCTCCAGGAGCTTGGCAAGGCGTACGAGGCAAAGTCCGGGACCAGGGTCATCTTCTCGTTCGGCTCCTCGAGCGATCTCGCCCGGCAGATCCAGGCCGGCGCTCCGGCCGACGTCTTCTTCTCAGCCGACACAGCCAGGATGGATGCGCTCGAGAAGGCAGGGCTGGTCAAGGCCAGCGACCGGCACGAGTTTCTCTCCAACAGCCTTGTCATCGTCGTGCCCTACGACTCCACGCTCAAGGTCTCGACGGCCGAGGACCTCCTGAATCTCCCGAGGATCGCCCTGGCGGACCCGGCCTCGGTTCCGGCGGGTATCTACGCGAAGAAGTGGCTCATGGGCCTCGGCCTCTGGGAAAGGATTGAGCCGAAGGTCGTCCCGACGCTCGATGTCCGCTCGGCGCTGGCAGCGGTCGAAACCGGCGCCATCCCGGCGGGGATCGTCTATCGGACCGACGCCGCCATCGCAAAGTCCGCGCGCGTGGCCTTCGCCGTCAGCAACGGGCCCGAAATTCTCTACTCGATCGCTCCCGTCGCGGCTTCGAAGAGCCCGAAGGCTGCGGAGGGTTTCGTCCTTTTCCTGGCAGGACCCGACGGACGGGCCGAGTTCACGAAGCGGGGCTTCTTCGTCCGCGACGCAGGGCGGCCATGACGGCCGACGACTTCTCGATCCTGCTGCTGACTCTGCGCGTGGCAGCGATCGCCACGCTGCTGATCCTTCCCGTCGGCATCCTCGCGGCATGGCAGCTTGCGCGCCACCGGGGCCCGGGGCGCACGCTGCTCGAAACGCTGCTATCCCTGCCCCTCGTGCTGCCGCCAACGGCGGTCGGGCTGCTGCTGCTCGAAGCCCTGCGGAAGTCCGGCCCGATCGGCCAGTTCCTCGACCGCGCGGGCATCGAGGTCCTCTTCACCTGGAAGGCCGTGGTCCTGGCGACCGCCGTCATGTCCTTCCCCCTGCTCGTGCGTCCCGCCCGCACCGCCTTCGAGGAAATCGATCCCCGGCTGCTCGCGATGGGACGCTCGCTCGGCAGCGGGCCCGTCTCCGTCTTTCGGCGCGTTGCCCTGCCCCTCGCCTGGCGCGGGATCCTGGCCGGTACGTTGCTCGCCTTCTCGCGGGCCCTGGGCGAATTCGGCGCCACCATCATGATCGCCGGCAGCATCCCGGGCCGCACACAGACCATGGCGCTCGCGATCTTTCAGCGCACACACATCGGATCTGACGACGCGGCCATGCGCCTGGTGGGCGTCACGGTCGTCATCGCCTTTGCCGCCGTGTGGACGACGGAGATCCTGACGCGCCGGCGCACGAAGAGGGCCGTGGCGTGATCGAGATCGACGTTGCCCTCCCGCTGCCGCAGTTCCGGCTCCACGTCGCGGCGAGCCTGACGGCCGACACGGTCGCCGTCCTCGGCCCCTCGGGCTCGGGCAAGACATCGCTGCTCGAGACGATCGCGGGACTGCGGCCAAAGGCGACGGGCCGCATTGCGCTCGGCGAGACGGTGATCATGGACACCGACCGAGGGGTGTCCCTCCCGCCCGAACGCCGCCGGGTCGGTTACGTGCCGCAGGACTCCTGCCTCTTTCCCCATCTCGACATCCGCGGGAACGTACGCTTTGGAATGGTCAAAGGCTCCCGCGTCGAGCTCTTCGACGAGGCGGTCGCCATCCTCGAGATCGCGCCGCTGCTCGACCGTTTTCCGGCCACCCTCTCCGGCGGAGAGAGACAGCGGGTCGCGCTCGCGCGGGCCATCGCGACCGAGCCGCGCCTGCTTCTACTCGACGAGCCCCTGGCCGCGGTCGACCCGGCCTTGAAGGGCAAGATCCTCCCGTACCTGCTCCACGTGCGCGACGCCCTCAGGATCCCGTTTCTCTACGTCACGCACAACGCCGGCGAGGCCCGGGCCCTGGCACGCGAAGCCCTGGTCCTGCGCGAGGGCGCCGTCATGTTCGCCGGCGCTCCCGACGAGGCGCTGCGCTCGATGTCGCTCGTGGACCCCGAGGCCCGGTTCGACAACATCCTCTCGGGCACGCTCGGCAAGGCGAGCGGGATCCGGGAGACGGGCTCGCTCCAGGTTGGCGAGGCATTCTTCGCGGTTCCAGCCGAAGAGACCGCACGGCCCGGCGCCGGCGCGGTGTTCTCCGTCGCTCCCGACGACGTCCTCGTCTCGACTCGTCCGCTCGAGGGCATCTCGGCGCGCAACGTCCATCCCGGAAAGGTCATCTCGTGCGAGCTTTCCGGCGCAACCGCCTGGATCCGCATTGCCTCGGCCGGTCTCGATTGGACCGCGCGCCTGACCCGGTCTGCCGCGGAAGAGCTCGAGCTCACGCCCGGCCTCGAGGTCTGGATCGCCGTCAAGTCGCACGCGTTTCGGCGGCTGCGTTGAGAGCCCCGTCCGGGCAATCGCCGACCTCGTCCCGGCAGCGTTGCCGCCCCCGAACAGACTGCATATGGTTGCGCCGACGGAGGGACCTTCTAATGATCGCACTGCCCCACATCCTCGCCGGTGTCCTCGCCCTGACGGTTGGAGACGTCGACGCCGCGCGAGCCGCGTCGGATCCTCCCGCGCAGGCGACACCCGTCCCCAAACCCTGCACGGCTCCCGCGCATCGCCAGTTCGACTTCTGGCTCGGCGACTGGGACGTCACGACGCCCGACGGCAAGGCGGCCGGGCACAACCGCATCACGCAGATCCTGGGAGGCTGCGCCCTGCGCGAAGAGTGGACGGGCACGAGCGGGACCCACGGGACGAGCCTCAACATGTTCGACTCGGGCGCCCGCAAGTGGCGCCAGACCTGGGTGGACGACGGCGGCACGGTGCTCTTGCTGACAGGTGAGTTCAAGAACGGCAAGATGGTCCTCGAAGGCGACAGCCCCGCCGCGCAAGGCTCGACCGTCCGTCAGCGCATCACGTGGACTCCCCAGGCCGGAGGCAAAGTGCGCCAGCTCTGGGACTCTTCGGCCGACGGCGGGAAGAGCTGGAAGATCGAGTTCGACGGGACGTACCAGAAAGCCAAGTCGTAGAGCGAACTTTCGCGCAGCGCCAGTGTTTCGTGGCCGGCTCTTGATCCCGCGTTCTTGGGTGCCGTAGGGGCGGCCCTTGCGGCCGCCCGCAAAAGTCACCGTGCCGCAGAGGCGGGCGGGGGCAAGCCCCGCCCCTACGGCACCGAAGACCTTGACGGCAGACTCGCGACCCAGCTCTCGAGGATCGCGCGATCTTCGCCCTTGAGCCTTCGCATCATACCGGGCGCGTGCGCAGCGACGACGCCCGCGTTGTCGAAGGGCAGCTTCTCGTAGAGCTTCCCGCCCGGCTCGTGACAGGGAGCGCACTTCTTGACGAGCATCGGCCGCACCGACGTCGCAAAGAGGTCCGACGCCGGGGTCGCGGTGGGGCTCGCAGCTGGAGGAACCGATGAAGCCACTGCCGCGGCCGGGGGCTCCGGGCCGCAACCGCGGCACGGAAGGAACAGAGCCACCGCCGCTGCCAGGCCGAAAAAATAAAGTTCTACGGGACGGACGGCGGTTCCGCCGTTAGGCCCGGTCCGGCTCGTCCCGGGAAATCCGCCCTTTGTCCTCAACCACATGTCGTCCGTGAGCGAAAGGGTCTCACCCTTCCGGTTTTTGAACGTTTCGTCCGGATTATTGGGCTTCTCGAGTTCGGCATAAACCGTAACTCCCTGTGTTTCCTTACGTATCAGCCACTGCGACGTTGCAAAAAATCGTAGGAGGTGTTGGATGAAGATCCGGACTCTCATCGTGGACGACGAGCCGCTCGCGCGCGAGTGGGTGCGCAACGGGCTGCAGGACGAAGCCGACGTCGAGATCATCGGCGAGTGCGGCGACGGCTTCGAGGCCGTCAAGGCGATCAGCGACCAGAAGCCGGACCTCGTGCTCCTCGACGTGCAGATGCCGGGCCTGGACGGCTTCGGCGTACTCGCGAGCGTGGACGCGGCCGATCTGCCCTCCGTCATCTTCATCACCGCGTTCGACCGGTACGCGCTCAAGGCCTTCGAGGCACACGCGGTCGACTACCTCATGAAGCCATTCTCGGGCGAGCGCCTGCACGAGGCGGTGGAGCGCGCCCGCGGCGAGATCGACCGCAGCTCCTCCAAGGATCTCAAGTTCGCGCTCCACGCCCTGCTCGAGGACATCCAACGCGAGCGGACCTACCCCGAGTGGCTGCTCATCAAGAAGGACGAGCGCAGCGTCTTCCTGCGCGTGGCCGACATCGACTGGATCGAGTCTTCGCGCAACAACGTGCGCCTGCACGTCGGCAAGGAGATCTACGTCTTTCACGAGACGACTACGGGCATCGAGGCGCGCCTGGACCCGAAGCACTTCTTCCGGATCCACCGCTCCACGATCGTCAACATCGAGCGAATCCGCGAGATGCACCCGTGGTTCAACGGCGACTACGCGGTGACGCTCAAGGACGGGACCAGGCTGACCCTCTCGAGCACCTACCGCGAGCGCCTGAAGGACTTCCGGCGACTGGCCGTGTAAGGCATGCGGAGCGCGGTCGCGGAGAGTCGGGTCAAGATCGACGGGGCCCCGCAGCCTCGAAGGACTTCCGTGCCCGCAATGGCTGCGCCCCGGGCCCTGCGCGACTCGCCTCGCCCCGCGCGCGTGGAGACCGGACGGTGGCGGGGCGCCTTCGAGATCGCCCTGGTCTGGAGCGGCGTGGCGTTCTTCGTCGCGACGCAGCGATACCTCAGGGGCCCAACGCTCCAGCCGAAGCTCGTGCTGCCCTGGGCAATGGCGCTGGCGGCGAGTTTCGTGGCGGCTGCCATCTGGGCGGCGATGACTCCGGCCGTCATGCTGGTCGCGAGGCGGCTGCGCCCCCGACGCGGGCGGATCCTCGAGACCGTACCCCTGCTGCTCGTGTTCGGAATCGCGGCTGCGCTCGGGCATCTCGTCGTCACGAATCTGTTCTGGCAATTGGCCGACCCGGTGGAAAGCTCGCGCGACTTCGCCGCGACCTTCATGGCAACGCTCTCCTTCGGCGGCGCCGCGCGCCTGGCGACTTTTTTCGGCATCGCCGGCGTGACCTGGGGCATCGACGACTTCCACAGGTACCGCGAGAAGGAGCTGCAGGCCTCGGAGCTCGAGCGCGAGCTCGCGGGCACGCAGCTGGAAGCCCTGAAGCTGCGCCTCGACCCGCCATTTCTCTTCCATGCGCTGGCCGCGATCCCTCCGCTGATCCGCACGGACCCGCGGGCGGCGGCCCGCACCGTCGTCCAGCTCGGAGACATCCTGCGCCTCGCGCTCTATAACGAGGCGACCGAGCTCGTCCCGCTCAAGAAGGAGCTCGAATACATCCGCCTCTACCTCCAGATCGAGCAGACGCGACTCAAGGACCGGCTCGCGGTGTCCTTCGAGATCCAGCCCGAAGCGTTGGACGCGGCCGTGCCGAACCTCCTCTTGCTGCCGCTGGTCGAGGGCGCGATCGCGAGCGGCGTGTCGGGCCACACGAGCCGCGTGCGCGTCGAGATCTTCGCGCGGCTCGAGCCCCTCACGCTGCGCCTCGAGGTCCGCGCCGCGGCGGCCGATCTCTCGCAGGCGCCGGACCCGATCGACGACGCGTTCATCCAGAAGACACGGCTGCGCCTGGACCTGCTCTACCCCGGCCTCCACGCGGTGGCGGTCTCCGACCGGCGCGAGGTTCAGGCCGTTTTGGTCACGCTGCCGCTCTCTGCCGCGCCGGCGCCCGGCTTTGCCGCGGAGGGCGCGGCGTGAAGACCGCCCCGTGGACATCCGCCCGCTCGCGGCGTGCGGCCGCCCGCCTGCGCGCGGCCGCATGGGTGCTCGCGGCGTGGACGCTCGTCGGCCTGTTTCGCGCAGCCGACCGCTACTTCAGCGACCCGTTCCAGCTACGCCGGCTCGAGTTCGGCTTGTGGGAAGCACTGGCGCAGTGCCTGCTCGCGGCCTACATCTGGGCCGCGTTCACTCCAGCAGTCGTCTGGATCGCGCGCCGCTGCCTCCCATCGCGAGCGCGGTGGGCGGGGCCGATCGGCTGCCTCGCACTGGCTTCGTTCGTTCTTTCCGTCCTGCACTGCGACGTCTATCAGCTGGCGTATCCACTGCTCATGGGCTTTCCCTGCATCCCTTCGGTCCAGCTCGCCGCGGTCCGGCAGCTGCTGCCGCTCGCCTTCCCCACGCACTGCATCACCTTCTGGGGAATCGTCGGCACGACGTGGATGCTCACGTACGCCAGCCTTTCCCGCGAACGGGAGCTGCGCGCGTCGCAGCTGGAGACGCGGCTGACGAGCGCGCGGCTGGAAGCGTTGAAGATGCAGCTGCATCCGCACTTCCTCTTCAACACGCTCAACAGCATCCTGCCCCTGGTCTTTCGCGACGGCGAAGCCGCCATCCGAACCGTCGCGCGGCTCGGGGACCTGCTGCGCCTCTCGCTTCAGAACGAGACCAACGACCTGATCCCCCTGCGCAAGGAGCTCGAGCTGCTCGAGGTCTATCTCGAGATCCAGAAGACGCGCTTCCAGGACCGACTGACCGTGCGGCTCGACGTCCCGAAGGATCTCGGCAGAGCCCTGGTTCCAAACCTGATCCTGCAGCCGCTCGTCGAAAACGCCATCAAACACGGCATCGCGGCCAAGCCCGGCGCCGGCACGGTCGAGGTGCGCGTGCGGCGCGAGGGCCTCGGACGTCTCAGCCTTCTCGTCCGCGACGACGGCCCGGGGCCTCCCGAAGGTGGGCGCCGCGGCGGGGGCGAGGGCGTCGGGCTGCGCAACACGCGCGACCGGCTCGCGTTGCTCTACGGCGACGACCACGAGTTCGCCTTCCGCGGCGCGCCCGGGCTCGGTTGTGAGGTGGCCATGAGCATTCCCCTGGTGGCCGCGCCGGCCTCGGCCTATCCGCACGCCGCGCCGGAGCTCTCGCGGGCGGGCCGCGCCGTGTCCGTCGCTGGTGTGGGGAGCCTGGCATGAACGCGCGCACCCGCTTCATCGCGTTCGTTTGTGCCGCGGTGCTCACCGCAGCCACGGTCGGCGGCGAATCGCGAAGGATTCCGTATGGGCGCGCAATCGAACGCTCGCGGGCCCTGCTCGACGAGGTCCTCCAGCTCTATCCCGGCACGGCCGTCGCCGTCGCCGTGGGCGACGACATCGTCTGGTCCACGGCATTCGGCTTCGCGGACGTGGACCGCCACCGGCTCGCCTCGCGGACCACGCAGTTCCGGGTCTACGAGGTGGCCATGCCGCTGACGGCAACGATGATGGCCCGGCTTGCCGACGAGGGCCGCATCGACCTCGACGCGCCGATTCAGCGATACGTGCCGGGCGTCCAGGACGGCGGCTTCCCCGTCACCGTCCGCTCGCTGGCCGCGCACGTCTCCGGCGCGCGGGATTTTGAGGACGACGAAGACGCCCCCGCGCCCTGCGCCGCCGCCCGCGACGCCGTGCGGCGCCTGCCTCCGCAGCTCTTCGTGCGGCCGCCGGGGCTCGGTTACACCAGGTCGCGGCCCGGCTACCTGCTCCTCTCGGCCGCGCTCGAGTCGGCCTCCGGCAAGTCCTTCGGGGACCTGCTCGCCGAAACGATCGCCGCGCCCGCCGGCATGAGCTTGACGATGGTCGACGATCCCCGGCGCTTTCTGCCCGGCCGCACGCTCTTCTACGAGCGCGGCTGGTTCGGGCTCCTGCGATCGGCGCACGAGGTCGACACGAGCTGCCGATGGGGCGCCGGAGGCCTGCTCTCGACGACCGGCGATCTCGCGCGGTTCGGGGCGGCGCTCCTGCGCGGCGAGATCCTGCGCCGCGAGACGCTCGAAGCGATGTTCACGGCCCAGAAGACACGCACCGGAGCCGAAACGGGCTACGGCCTGGGCTGGCACGTCGAGACCGACGCCCGCGGCCGCCGTGTGATCTGGCACGGCGGCCGCGGCGTGGGCGGCCGCTCCGCCATAGTCCTCGTCCCGCATGCGCGCCTCGTCGCCGTCATGCTCTCCAACATCGAAGGCGAAATGCTCGACGAACACGCGCGGCGGATCGCGGCATTCTTTCTCGAGGATGCCGAGGCTTCGGGCGGAGCGCCGGACGTGATCCGCGCGTACGGTCCTGCCAGGATAGTGCCGCCGTTCGCGGATCGCGCCACGCCGGCGCCCTGACGAACCCCGTCCGCCCGAGGCGCGAATCGGCGGCGTATCATGCCGGACAGTGCCTCCGGTGTTTCTCCTCTGGCCACGCGATCCACACCAGCGTCCCCGCGGGTCGAAAGCCTCCGTCGTTGTCGCAGTGGCAGCGATGGTCGTGGGCGCGTCGCTCGTCAGTGGAGCGCATGCCATCGTGGCAGACCTCCGCGTGGCCTTCCGCGACGCCGGTCCAAGCGTCTTTACGCCGGTTGACCGGAAGCAAATGGCAACCGTGCGGGCGGCCCTGCCGGCGGCCGCGTCGCTGCTGCTCGTCGCGACGGCGGACGATGCGTGGCACGCGCGACTCTGGCAGCGGGCGCTCTATCCCGAGCACATCGTCATCGTTCGTTACACTCCCCTGCGCTCCGACGAGCTGAAGCGATTCCGAGACCAGTACGCGATTCGCTACGCCGTCTCGCTCGGGGTCGCGCCTCCCGACCCGGGCTTTCGCTCCCACGAGGATATCGGCTCGCTGCCGGGCCTTCCCGGCCGCGTATGGTTCGGCGAGCTCGAGCCATGACGGTTCCGTGGCTCGAAATCGGGATCAGCGCCGCGCTCGCGGTCGGCTTCGCTTGCGTCGGCGAAATCCTTCTGCGGCGCCATTCGAGCGTGCTCGCCTCGTGGAATCAATCGCTTCTCGCGGGAATGGGAACTTGCGCGACGGCACTCTTCCCGCTCTCGCTCGTCTTTCCCACCGGGGCCGTTCTCGCGACGGCCATACTGATCCTTCTCGCCTCCGCGTGGGTTGCCATGAGCCGACTCTTCCGGCGATCCGAGCCCTCCCGTGGGGACTCCCGAGAATTGGACCTGACGACGCGGCTCCTGCTCGGCGCAACCGCGCTGGTCGCCTTGTGCTTCGCCGCTCTCAACTTTCGCTACAACTACGCCTGGGACGGTTTCCAGATCTGGGCGTCCAAGGCGCAGCTGCTTTCCGTCAGGGGCGGTCTCACTCGGGGCTGGTATCCGGGCGACGTCTATGAGCTTCGTCATGTCCCGTATCCGCCGCTCGTCCCACTCTACGAGGCGCTCCTGAGCCTCGCGCGCGGTGGCTTCGACTTCGACAAGCTGAAGCCGATCTTCCTTGTTTTCTACATTTCGATGCTGGCATCGATGTTCTCGGCCCTTCGCGCGTCCTCCACCCCACGGCTCGCATCCGTGGGTACCTTGATGTTGGCGCTCGTTCCGACCCTCTCGACCCGGTCGGCCGCAGGCGCCTACGCCGACATGCCGCAGGCGGCGATGCTGGCTGGCGTCGTTGCCGCGTGCGTCAACCCTGGCGACAGCGCTTTGCCGTGGCTCATCGGAGGGCTGACGACCGTCAAGTCAGAAGGCACGATCCTCGCGGCCCTGGCCTGCGCCGGCATCCTGCTCTTCTGGTTCCACGAGTCGCCCGGGGGCTTTCCCGCGAGAGTCCGCCGTGAGGCGAGAAACATTGCCGTCGTGGCCTGCCTCGTGGGCCTTCGCCTCACATATGTGCGCTGGAGCGGAGCCGCGGACGACGTCTACGGACCGTTGGACGCCCCTCACTTGACCGCCGCAATCAGGCGAATCCCGCACGTGGCCCGGCTGTGCCTTAGCGAGCTCGCGAATTTCCAGCAGTGGGGATTACTCTGGCCCGCCTTTCTTGCGGCCGCGATCGTGTTGATCGTGTACGGCAGCGCCCGTGAGAAATCGCTGGCAATCGCGGTCTCCTTCGCCACGATCGTTCTTGCCGGGCCCTTCCTGTTCACGACCTGGCCTCTGGATCTTCACGTCGACCAGGCCTACTTCCGACTGCTCGCGCAGCTCAGCCCCGCCGCCATTGCTGTCGCGGTTCTCGCCTTCGCGCGCGCGAACAGTTGGACGGGCAACGGCGCGTGAAAGATTCTCTCGGTGTGTTCGTGAAGCGGTGCCTGCTCCTCTTTGGAGGGCTCGCCCTGCTCGTCTACTGGCCCATCCTGCTGGGAAGGGTGCCGCTGCCCGCGCATCTCGTGACGCAGTTTCCTCCCTGGGAGTCCTTGGGGGAGCACCGGTATCAGCCGCCGCACGCCGAAATGGGAGATCTCGTTACGGAGCTCTATCCCTGGAAGGCCTATACCCGCAGGGCAATCGCCGCGGGCACCCTTCCACTCTGGAACCCATTCCTGCTCCTCGGTGCCCCGTTCGTCGGAGATCCACAGACGGCGCTCTTCTATCCGCCGAACTTTCTCTACGGCCTTCTGCCGACTCCCGTGGCCTGGGCCCTGTCCTTCCTCGTGAGGACGACCCTCGCGGGCCTGCTTGCGGCCTTGCTCGCGCGGCGGCTCGGGGCCTCGCCGATCGCCGCGTTGATGGCCGGTGTGATCTTCGGCTTCTGCGGCTGGACGACCGCGTTCCAGGCGCGGCCCCACCTCGACACCTGCCTGTGGCTTGCGCTGGTCCTTTTTGCCGTCGATCGCCTGCAGCGGCGCCCGAACGGCAGATCGGTCGCGTTGGCCGCGGCCGCTTTTGCGCTCCCCGTCCTGGCCGGGCAACCGGAAAGCGCCGCCCACGTCACCCTCGTGGGATTGATTTTCTTCGTCTACCGCTTCGCCCTGCCCCCCCCGGACCCCGACGCTTCCTCCACCCCCCGCTCGCGATTCGCGCTGCTCTTTACCGCAGTGGGCCTCCTCGCGCTCGGGCTCGCCGCGGTCCAGGTCCTGCCAGCGCTCGAGTTCATCGGGCAGCTCGACCGCGGTCTCCAGTCGTCATGGGGCGCGAAACCTCTGCGCGAAATCGCCGCATTTCTCTCCCGCGATCTGGGCGCGCATCCGAACTCGGCGGGCGTCGAAATCCCCGAGTGCGCCGCCTATGCGGGAATGCTGACCCTGCTGCTCGCTCCGCTCGCGATCCTTCACCGCAATCGCCGCGACGCCGTCTTCCTCGCCGTTCTCGTCGCTTGCGTTCTGCAGGTCGTCTACGGCTTCGGCCCGGCGTACTGGCTCTCGTCGCACACGCCGGTGCTGAGAGGCATCCCGAGTTGGCGCCTTCTCGCCGTGGCGGACCTCGGGCTCGCGCTGCTCGCGGCGCTGGGCCTGACCGCGCTCGAGGCGCGAGCCGGTTCCCTGCGCTTCCGGCAGGCACGATGGCTGCTCCCGGGAGCCGCTTTCGCGACGGCGGCCATCGGGATTGTGGTCATCCTGGCTTACGGCCGGATCGGGTTCGTGCCGCATCCCCTCGTCTCGATGCGGACGGTCCGCGGCCCGGCTTCGTCCGGCGCGATCCTGCTCGCCGCCGCCGCGCTTCTGGCAGCGACCCTTGCCGGTAAGCTTCGTCCCCCCCGGTTTGCAGCGCTGGCGTTGGCCTTCTGCGCCCTCGACCTCGCCAGCGCGAGCTACCGCTTCATCCCCTTCGTCCGGCCCTCGGAAATCTTTCCTCCCGCGCCGACCTTCCGCTTCGACCCCGCGGATCCCGACCCGCACCGGATCGCCTCCGTCGACGCAACCTATGGCTCCGGCTTCGAGCTCGTCTACGGACTTGAGTCCGCCACCGGTTTCAACGTCGTGGTCCATCGCACGGAGCGTTTGCTCGCGACGCTGGGATTCCAGGGCAGCGCGCCCCGCCTGACCTCCCAGGCCATTCTGGGGTCGCGCGGCCGGCTGCTGGATCTCATGAACGTCAAGTACCTCGTGGCCACGACCTGGAACCGCGGCGCCGGCGAACTGGCCGCGCACCCCGATCGCTTCCGGCGCGTCTTCTCCGACAAGAGCGTCCGCGTCTTCGAAAACCTATCCGTGCTGCCACGGGCGTTTCTGGTCCCCGCCTCGGGCGCCGTCGTTCTGCCGGACGACGGCGCGCAGCTGGCCCGTGTCCGCGCTGAGGACTTCAATCCGGCTAGCACCGTGGTCGTGGACGAGACGCCGGTCCTTCCCCGCGACGCGTGCGACGGTGGCCGGCCGGCCGCGCCGGTCGTGGCAGGAATCGCGCCGGGGCTCAATGAGATCCGAATGAGCGTCGCCGCGCCGGAGCCGAGCGTCCTCGTGCTCAGCCAGACCTGGTACCCCGGCTGGAAAGCGCTCGTCGATGGAAAGCCGCGGCCGCTCCTGCGCGTGGACTACGGGTTCGCGGGAACCGTCATCGGATGCGGCGTGCATTCCGTTTTGTTCGTCTACGAGCCCGCACTTCTCCAGCACGGCGCCGCCCTGTCGGCGGCCGGCCTGCTAATCTGCCTGTGCCTTTGGGCGTTCGGAGGAAATCGGCCGATGACGTGGTGGCGCAGAAAACAGGAGCCGGAGTCCAGACCCGACCCGGGACCGCCCGTGGCACCTCCGTCCGCCGAACCTCCGCCACCGCCCGCACCCCCGCCGCCAAGGGAGCTGTACGACGCACTCCTCGCGAGTCTCGGCTTCGACTCGCGGTACCCGGGCTGGTTCCCGGCCCTCCGAGACCTGCACCGCCATTCCCGGTCCAAGCGGCTCCAGCTCTTCCCCGATTTCTTCTACGCTCCCGTCTTCGCGCCCGCGGACCTGCCCCCGGCGGTATGGGACGGCACATTTCCCGACTGCGGGACGTTCGATCTCGACGCGCAGCGGGCGTTCCTGCGCGACACACCGAGCTTCGCAAAGGAGCTCTCCTCCCTCCCTTTCGACGCGCCGCGGTCGGATTGCGCCGACTTCTACTGGGGCAACGACCAGTTCAGCCACTCGGATGCCTCTCTCTACTACTCTCTCATCCGCCGGTTCCGCCCTCGGCGCATCGTCGAAGTCGGCGCCGGCCATTCGACGAAGCTCGCGTCGAAGGCGATCTACGACAACGGGGCCGGGCGCATCCTGTGCATCGATCCGCACGCGCCGAGCTGGCTCGGTATGCTCGGGGGCGAGATCAACGTCGTTGCCACGCAGGTCCAGGAAACGCCGGACGACGTCTTTCTCGGCCTGGAGCCTTCCGACATTCTCTTCATCGACGGATCCCACATCACGAAGACCGGATCGGACGTGAACCACCTTTTCTTGCGAATCCTTCCGCGGCTTCAGAAGGGTGTGATCGTCCACATCCACGACATCTGCCTTCCATACGAGTATCCGAAGCAGTGGTCCGAAGATGTCCTGTGCTACTGGAACGAGCAGTACATCCTCGCGGCGCTGCTGGCCAACAGCGTCAAGTACGAGATCCTCCTCGGCGTCTATTTCGTTCAGCGAAGAGATATCGAGGCGCTCAGGCCCTTCGTGCCGGCGGTCCCCGGTGTCTTCCCCGGCGGCGGCAGCATCTGGCTGCGAGTTCGCGAGTAAGAAGGGTCAGAGAGGCCGGCCGGCGGCATCGCCGTCCGGAGCGCGCCAGCGGTTCCAGATCCTCCGGAGCGCACTCACTTCCTCTTCGGGCTCCGGCTCGACGACGGCTTGCGCCACTTCGGGTGCCGCGGGCGCCGCCGGGGGAATGAGGCCGAGCTCCGCCCGAATCGGATTCATTGCCGACGCGTGCACCTCGAAGCTGCGGTGCGCGACGCATTCCCGGCAGGCCGGATGCACCTTGCCGTCTCGGATGTGCTCGCGGACCGACTGGAGCGGCGGGCCGTTCCAGGCGGACCCGACGTTCCCACCGCCGGTGAACTCGCCAAGGTCCTCGTGGACCGACATGAAGCAGCAAACCCGTGCCTTTCCCGAGGCCGAAAGATAGAGCGTCGTCCACGGGTAGTGGCAGTACATGGGCGAGAGCGCGGATGGAAGCGCCGCAGGCGCGGGCACCGCGACCGCCGGCAGCGCGGCCGGCTCGGCGGGGGCGCCTTGCGCCTCTGGAAGACTCGCAGGCGCGGGCGGCTCCGGCAGGGTCCGATTGTGCAGGGCCACGCCGGCAGCTTCCGACGGCGCATCCACCTGCCACTCGAAGTCCG
>JANMBR010000204.1:0-4485 GCA_031360505.1 Acidobacteriota bacterium | reverse complement strand
TCCGGGATCCCGATCCCCGTGTCGGAAACGGACAGCAACGCCTCGCCTGGCGCCGCGGCGACTTCGACGCGGATTTTTGCGCCCGGGTTGGAGTACTGCAGCGCATTTTCGATCAGGTTGTGCAGCACCTGCTGGAGGCGGCCTCCGTCGGCGAAGACGTACACGGGCCGCTCGGGCGCAGAAGCCTCGAGCTCCATCTCCCGATCGGCCGCAGCCTGGGCGAGGTCCCGCACGGTCTCCGCGGCAAACCGTCCGAGATCGAGGTTCGCAAAGGAGAGCGTCACGCGGCCGCTCTCGCCGCGGGTCAGAAGGAGCAGGTTCTGCGAAATCCGCGTCAGGTGCCGCACCTCGAGAATCGCGTTGCCGATCGCCTCCCGGTATTCCTCGGCGGACCGGTCCTCCTCGAGGGCCACTTCGAGCGATCCGCGGAGCACCGTCAGCGGTGTGCGCAGTTCGTGCGACACGTCGGCGATGAACTGCTGCTGCTCCTTCTCGGAGGCCGCAAGCGCATCGAGTCGGGTGTTCAGGCTCTGTGCGATCGCGCGCGCGTCGTCCGCAAGATCCGCCGACGAAATCCGCGCGAGGGGCCGATTCTCGGTCTCGAGGAACCGCGCCTTCAATTTTGCCAGCGCCGGGTCCTCGGGCGCGGGACGCCGGAAGCGATCGAACAGGCTCACGATGGGCCCGTCAGGAGCCCGGACCGGCGCCGGCTTCGCGAAGGCGGTACCCGACGCCGCGCACGGTCTGGATCAGCTTCTCCCGATCTCCCCCGTCGATCTTCTTGCGCAGGGCGTTGATGTACACGTCGATGATGTTGGTGGAAAGGTCGAACGAGTCCTCCCAGATGCGGGCCTGGATCTCGGAGCGCGGAACCACCTTGCCCCTCCGCCGCAACAGGAGCTCGAAAAGCGCGCCCTCGCGCATGGTCAGCCGCACGGTCTCGGTCCCGCGAATGACCTCGCGCGACTCGGCCTCGTAAGACAAGTCTTCGAACACGAGGGGGCCCGGTTCGACGACCTCGGTCCGGCGCAGGAGCGCTCGGATGCGCGCGAGCAGCTCCTTGAATGAGAAGGGCTTCACGAGGTAGTCGTCCGCCCCGGCGTCGAGCCCCTCGATCTTGTTCTCGACGGTGTCGCGCGCCGTGAGCATGATGACCTTCGCGTGCACGCCTCGGGTTCTGAGCTCTCGGCAGAGCTCGATCCCGTCGCGCGAGCCCGGAATCAGCAGGTCGAGGATCACTAGGTCGGGCGTCGAGGCCATGATTTGCTCGAGCCCGGTGTCGGAGTCCCCCGCCACCTCGACGGCGTAGCCCTTCTCGGTCAGTCCCTTCTTCAGAAACTGGGAGATGCGCTGCTCGTCCTCGACGACCACGATCTTCACCGGGGACCCTCCTCCGGGCCGGGACCCTCATTCGAAGGCCGGGGGGTCTTCATGAACGAAAGGACGAAGACGGAGCCAGCCCCGGCCGCAAAGCCGGCGGCGAACGAGGACGTGGGCGGCGGCGCGGCAACGGCAACGACCGCCCCTGCGGCCAACAGGCCGAAGAGCAGGGGCCGGGACACGGCGATCGGCGGCACGGAAGGAATCATAGAGCTTCGGCGCGGGTATTATGACCGCCTTAAGAATAAGGAGAAGGCCATGAGAAAAGGGAAAGTGAGTGTTCTCGGGTCGGCAGTTCTCGCCGGGGCCGCCCTCGTATGGATTGCAGGCTGCGCGAGCTCGGGCTCGAAGGCCCCGCAGGCGATGGCGACAATCATTTCGGCGAGCGGCACCAAAGTCCAGGGCAGGGCCCTCTTCACAGAGCTGCCCGAGGGCGGCGTGAAGGCCGAGGTATGGATCGAGAACGCGACTCCGGGCACTCACGGCCTCCACCTCCACGAGAAGGGCGACTGCTCGGCGCCCGACGCGGCATCGGCCGGCGGCCACTTCAACGCGGCCGGCTACCCGCACGCCGCGCCCGCGGACAAGGCGCGCCACAACGGGGACTTCGGCAACATCGAGGTCGGAGGAAACGGCAAGGGCCACCTCGAGATCACTTCCGACCTGCTGACCGTGTCGGCCGGTCCCAACTCCGTCGTCGGGCGGTCGATCGTCTTCCACGAAAAGGCCGACGACCTGAAGACGCAGCCCACGGGCGCCTCGGGAGCGCGCTACGGCTGCGGCGTGATCCTTCCCAAGGGCAACGGCGAGGGCAACGCTTCGGCGATCAAGATCCGGTGAGCGCGGGCAAGCCGACCTTCGATCTGCCCCCGGACGAGCTGAGGCGCCTCGGAGCGCTGGCGGCGGATGCCGTCGCCGAGCACCGCGAGCGGCTGCTCGCGTTGCCGGTCTTCGGCAAGGTCGGCGCGAGGGCGGCGATCTTCGACGAGCCCGTGCCCGAGGAGGGGCAACCCTTCGAAGAGGTCCTCGCCTTCGCGCGGGAGCACATCCTGCCCTACCCGATGGGCAACTCACACCCGCGCTTCTACGGCTTCATCAACGCGAGCGCGGACCCGGTCGGCATTCTCGCGGACTTCGTGGCCGCCGGCATGAACTCGAACTGCTGGGGCGGAGATCATGCTGCGATCCACGTCGAGACCCAAGTCCTGCGCTGGATCGCCGAGATGCTCGGCTACCCGCCGACGGCCGAGGGCATCCTCGTCTCCGGCGGCTCCATGGCGAACTTCACGGCGCTCGCCGCCGCGCGCCGAGCGATGACGCCCGGCAACGTCCGCGAGGATGGGCTGTCGGGCCCGGACCGGCCTCGGATGACCGTCTACGCCTCGGACCAGGTGCACTCTTGCGTGGACAAGGCCGTGGACCTTCTCGGGATCGGCACGAACCAGCTTCGCAAGATCCCGAGCGACGAGCGATTCCGAATCCGCATGGACGAGCTCGAGAGGGCCGTCGCCTCCGACCGGGCCGCTGGGTTTTCTCCCGCGATCGTCGTCGGCAGCGCGGGCACGGTGAACACGGGGGCGATCGATCCGCTGGATGCCATCGCCGACTTCTGCCGTCGCGAGTCGCTGTGGTTCCACGCCGACGGCGCGTACGGGGCGCTCGCGGCGATCGTCCCGGAGTTGAAGCCCCTGTTCTCCGGGATGGAGCGCGCGGACTCGATCGCCACCGACCCGCACAAGTGGATGTACGTGCCGTACGAGGCCGGCGCCACGCTGGTGCGCGAGCCCGGCCGCCTCGCCGCGACGTTCCGCAAGTTCCCCGAGTACCTCGCGGCCGACCCGGAGAGCCCGTTTCCGGGGCCGGCCTGGTTCGCCGAGCGGGGAGTGGAGCTCTCGCGCGGGTTCAAGGCCCTGAAGGTCTGGATGGGCCTGAAGACCCACGGGCGCAGGGCCTACGCTGCGCAGATTCACAACGACGTGCGGCTGGCGCACTTCCTGGCCGCGGAGGTGGACCGCCGGCCCGACTTCGAGCGGCTGGCGGAAACGGTCCTCTCGATCGCGAACTTCCGCTACCGGCCCGCGGACCGCGAACTGTCCGACGCCGAGCTCGACCGGATCAACCGGACGATCATCAACCGCCTCGTCCGCGACGGCGCGTTCTTCCTCGCGCCCACGATCCTGAAAGGCCGCTCGGCGATCCGCGTCGCGATCACGAACTTCCGCACGCGCGAGGAGGACCTGCTGGCGCTGCTCGACGAGGCGGAGAGGTTGGGTAGGCAATTGGTGTCGTAGGGGCGGGGCTTGTCCCCGCCCGCCTCCGCGACACCGTGACGGATGCGGGCGGCCGCAAGGGCCGCCCCTACGGCACCAAACGAATCGCCCGTTTCGTTACCCCTTCCGCGCCTTCCACGCCTCCATGTTCCGGTCGATCTGCCCGGCGTGCTTCTCGAGGTGGCCGGCGTAGATCGTCAGCCACTTCTCGGCGGTGAAGGGGCCGGACTCGGTGTGCGTGCCTTGCGCCGCCCATGCCTTTTCCGTCATCCGGCGCAGGAGCGGGACGGTATAGGCGCGCACCGCTTCCGTGGTCTTGAGCGAAAGTTCGGGCGAGCCTGCGTGGTAGTCGAGGTTCTTCGCCCAACGCTCCTGGTCGTAGCCAAGGATCGTCGGGCTCGGGTCGGCGACGAGAAAGCGGATCCGCAGCGCAGCGTTCGCCTCCGAGTCCGCGGTGTGGCAGACGACCTCGTGCGCGGACCATTTGCCCTCGGCGGGGCGCCACTGGCGCGCCTCGGGGGGAACCTTCTCCCAGGCCGCGCGCAGCCGGTCGGGGCCTTCCTCGTAGCGGCGGATCAAGGCTTCACGTTCCGACGGGGTCAGTGCCATGACGGTCTCCTCCTCACCACAAAGTTCCATCGAGCGAGACGACGGTCTCGCTCCCCACGACTTGCGCGCGATGACGCGTTGCGGCCGGCAGGTAGATCCGGTCGCCGGGGCCGAGGTCCCATGACGCATCCCCGACGCTCACGCGCAGGACCCCCGTGACCACGCCGTCGCACTTCGGGCGCGCGTGCTCGTGCTCGGGGAAAACCGTGCCCGGACGATAGGTGTA
>JANMBR010000330.1:0-7294 GCA_031360505.1 Acidobacteriota bacterium | reverse complement strand
CGACGTACTTGGCCACTTCCTCGGGGGGAAGGTCCAGGTAGGTCGGCCGGATCGCCTCGTGCGCGTCCTGTGTGTCGCGGCGGCTCTTGAAGAAGCGCGGCGACTCCGGCAGCGACTCCTTCGGGAACTGCGCGCCGATGTACTCGCGGACGGCCGTCAGGGCCTCCTGCGACACGCGGGTCGAGTCGGTGCGCATGTAGGTGATGAGACCGACGGTGCCTCGCCCCGGGATCTCACGGCCCTCGTAAAGCCGCTGGGCGATCTGCATGGTGCGCCGGACCGCGAACCCGAGCCGCCGCGCCGCGGCCTGCTGGAGCTGCGAGGTGATGAACGGGGGCGCCGGATTCTTGCGCCGCTCGGAGCTCTCGACCGACGCGACCTTCCAGACCGCGCCGGCGACGTCATCGCGCACACGGGCGGCGGCCGCCTCGTTCGGCAGGCGCGGGTCGTCGCCGTCGAACTTCAGCTTCTCGCCGTCGAACGACGACAGCCGCGCCGTGAAGGGCGGGGGCGTTTTGCCCTCGAGGGTCGCGTCGAGCGTCCAGTACTCGACGGGGACGAAGGCCTCGATCTCGTTCTCGCGCTCGCAGATGATCCGCAGCGCCACGGTCTGCACGCGTCCGGCCGAGAGGCCGCGCCAGATCTTCTTCCAGAGAAGGTCCGAGACCTCGTAGCCAACGAGCCGGTCGATGATCCGCCTCGCCTGCTGCGCGTCCACGCGGCGGCCGTCGATCTCGCCGGCGTTCTCCATGGCGGCCAGCACCGCCTTCTTCGTGATCTCGTTGAACCGGACGCGCTTGAAGATCGTCTTGCCGGCGCCGGGCTTCAAGGCTTCCTGCAGGTGCCAGGAGATCGCCTCGCCCTCGCGATCGGGGTCGGCGGCGAGGTAGACGTTCTCGGCGGATTTCACCGCCCTCTTCAGGTCGTTGATCGTCTTCTCTTTGCCGACGAGCAGCTCGTAGGTCGGCTGGTAGTTGTGCTCGCGGTCGACACCCAGCCCCTTGCGGGGAAGGTCGCGGACGTGCCCGTACGAAGCAAGGACCTTGAAGTCCTTGCCGAGAAATTTCTCGAGCGTCTTCGCTTTCGCGGGGGACTCGACGATGACGATGTTCTTAGCCATTTGGGGCGACGGACGGTCTCACATCGGGAAAGAAAGCGCAAACCGGGCCGTTCTGCCACCTCCAACAGAACCGTATTCCATGAGGGCAGACCGCCCACCGCGGATGGTCGACGCAACTTGCTGCGTCGAAAGCGAACTAACCCGCATTCTGCCGTCTGTCGACTGCATTCCGATCACCTTCTGACCACCCCATACCGCCCCCCCTCGATCGGCACCGCGATCCCGGCCCCCTCGAGCTCGAACAGGCTCGCGAGGACCGTCGCCGCGGGCAGGTCGAGGCAGCGGGACAGCTCTTCGGCCGAAAGCGACTCCTCGCGGCCAAGCGCCTCAAAGATCCGGCGCGACTCCTGGGAGAGCTCCGCGGCCGGGAAGGGCGAAACGGCGGCGGCTTGGCGCGGCGTGCCGACGGAAGGGAAAAGCTCCGCGAGCACATCCTCGGCGCCGCGGCACAGGATGGCCCCATCGCGCAGGAGCTCGTGCGCCCCCGCGGAGGTCTGCGAGAAGATCGAGCCAGGAACCGCGAAGACGTCGCGGCCGAAGTCGTTCGCCAGGCGCGCCGTGATGAGCGAGCCCGACCGCCGGGAAGCCTCAACGACGACGACGCCCACCGAAAGACCGGCGATGATTCGGTTTCGGATCGGGAAATTCTGGGGACGCGGTTCCGTGCCGGGCGGATACTCCGAGACGAGCAGGTGGTCGGCGGCCAACCGCTCCTTCAGTTTTCGGTGTTCGCGGGGATAGTCCACGTCCAGGCCGCATCCGAGCACGGCGATCGTCCCGCCCGGACCCCCGAGCGCCGCCTCATGCGCTGCGGCGTCCACGCCGCGCGCGAACCCGGAGACCACGGTCAAGCCTGCGGCCGACAACTCCTGCGCGAGCCGCCAGGCCACGTCGCGCCCGTAGCGCGAGGCGTCCCGGGAGCCCACGATCGCCACGGCTGGCAGCCTCAGGCGCTCGATCCGCCCGAGCGTGTACAGCAGGAACGGGGGATCGGCAATTTCCCGAAGGGCCTCGGGATACTCGGCATCGAAGGCCGTCACCAGGCGGATGCCCGTCCGCTCGACGGCCGCCGCCCATTGCAGCGCCTCGACGTCGGCGGGACCGCGCAAGACGGCCCGCGCCAGCTCCCGGGACCCCAGATCGGAGGACAGGTCGTCCTCGCCCGAGGCCAGAAGAGCCTCCAGGCTTCCGCGCGCGCGCAGGAGCGGCCACAGGCGCTGCGGCGTGAGCTCGCGTCCCCGCGCCCACGAGAGGGCCGCGCATCGCGAAACCGAATCCATGCTCACGCCTTTAACGTATCCCTCATGAAAGGAGAGTTGACAATTCTCCAGCCCCCGATCCACAGGAAACCTATAATACCGACCCGGCCGCGAGGCATAAGGAGCCGCTTGAAGTTAGACCGCATCGCCGTCCTCTCCTTACTAGTTGTCGCGGGAGCCTGCGCGCGGTACTCCCATCCGGAAAAGACGTCGACGCAGCTGGCCTTCGGCACCGCGGTCGCGAAGAAGGGCCTCTGGCGCGAAGCCGCGTTTCGCTACGAGCAGGCCGTCACCAAAGACCCGAACAACGCCCACGCGCACAACAACCTCGCGGTCTCGCTCGAGGCCAGCGGCGACTTCGCGCGCGCTCTCGCGGAGTACAAGAAGGCGCTCGAGCTCAGCCCCAACGACAATTACATCCGCAGGAACTACGCGCGCTTCGCCGAGTTCTACACGGCCTATACGAAGACGACCGGAAAGGCCGCCGGTGCTCCCTAGCCGGCGCCGGCGCGCCCTCGGGGCGCTCTTTTCGGCGATCCTGCTCGTCGCGCCCGCGTGCTCGAGCGTCGACCAGGTCAAGCTGCGGCTGCCCTTGAAGCCGAAGCTGCCGCTTCGCGGAAACGAGCGCATCGCGCTCGCGCCCTTCATCCTCGTCGCCGACCCGGACAAGGCCAAGGACAAGCGCCTGGCCAACGTGGACGTCCAGGCCGAGTTCCACCGCTTCCTGAAGAAGCAGCTCGAGAAGAAGACGAAATTCGAGGTCATCCCGACGCCGCCCGACGTGAAGCTGCCCACGCAGAATCTCGTGGACCTCGGCCGGGCGCAGGAGTTCTGGGCGGCCGTGGGCGCGCAGACCTCGGCCGAGCTCATCGTTTCGGGCAGCCTCGAGTTCCGCGTGGAGGACCGCTCGGGCTACAAGACCGAGGAATATCAGTCCCCCATCGACGGTCGGACCTACTACCGGCAGGTCTATGTCGAGCAGACGGGCTTCGTGTTCGACATCGTCTTCCTCGTCCTCGACGGCCGCACCGGCGAGAAGCTCCTCCAGGACGAGTTCAAGGACTTCCGCCAGACCGGCAGCCGCAACCGCGACGAGCTCCAGGGGCTCTTCGAGAACCTGTTCTCGCTCGAGAACCAGATCCTGAACACCTTCGTCCCGCGCGACCGCGAGGCGGAGCGCTACATCTTCAAGGACTGATCGGGCCACACAACAGCATGAAGAAAATCCTCCTCCTTCTCGCCCTCGTGCTCGCCTGCGCGGCCCCGGCCGCCGGCCAGGCGCCCGTGCTTTCGCCGTATTTCAACTACTTCGGCAAGAACAAGGTCGTCTACGACACGTTCAACTGGAAGATCTACCACTCGACCCATTTCGCCATCTACTTCTACGACCGCGACGAGGTCTCGCTCCAGAAGGTCGCCTCGTACGCCGAGAGCGCCTACGACGACATCTCCCGGGCGCTCAACTTCCAGATCCCGAAGCCGATCAACATCATTTATTACTCGACGCACTCGGAGTTCGAACAGACCAACACCCTCTCGGAGTTCATCCCGGAGGGTGTCGGGGCCTTCGCGCTGCCCACGCGCAACCGGATGGTGCTCCCCGTCGACCTGCCCGACGAGAAGCTCCAGAAGCTGATCGCCCACGAGCTGACGCACGTCTTCCAGTTCGAGATCTTCTTCGGCGGCAACTTCATCCGCGCCTACACCTCCGGCGCTCCCCAGTGGCTGACGGAGGGCATGGCCTCCTATTTCGGCAACGACGAGGACGAGAAGGACCAGATGGTCCTGCGCGACGCCGTGCTCAACGACCAGATCCCGGAGATCGCCGAGCGGCAGATCTACGGGTTCTTCGCCTACCGTTTCGGCCACTCGGTTTTCGACTTCATGCGGTCCGAGTGGGGATCCGACGGCGTGCGCGACTTCGTATTCGAGTACCGCGGCTCGCTCGGCCCCAACATCGATCGGGTCCTCAAGCGCACCTTTGGAGTCTCGGCCGAAGAATTCGACATCAAGTTCCGGCGCTACCTCCGACACCGTTTCATCAAACTGCTGACCGAGACGGGCGAGCCCATCGACTTCGGCGACCGCGTCCGGCTGACCGAGGAGGGCGGCTCCGTCGAGCTGTCGGTGCGCGCTTTTCCGTCGGGGGACCTCGGCGCGGCGATTTCGAGCCTCGACCAGGACGCCAACGTCGTCCTGCTCTCGACCAAGGACCGCAAGCTCTTCAAGAACCTGACGAAGGGCTTCAAGACCGAGTACGAATACATCGTCGCGCAGTGGCTGACGACCGGGCCGGTCGGGGGCGTGGACCTGGCCGTTTCCCCCGATGGCAACACGATCGCGGTTTTCGTCAAGCGCGAGCGGGGGCGCGAGCTACTCCTCTTGAATGCGCTCGGCGGAGAAATTCGCGCTCTCATCCCCATGCCGGGCCTCGACCAGCAGTTGAACCCGGCCTTCTCGCCCGACGGCCACACCGTCGTGTTCCGGGCGATCCAGAATGGCCGTTCGGACATCTTTTCCTACAACCTGGACACGAAAGCCTTCGTGAACCTGACCACGGACGACTCCTTCGACTACGCGCCCGTCTATTCGCCCGACGGCCAGTGGCTCTACTACTCATCGGTCCAGGGCACGAAGGCGAAGATCTTTCGAATCCGGCCGGGTATCGCTGGCTCGCGCGAGCAGATCACGTACGGCGACTGGAACGACGAGGACGCGTCCCCCTCGCCCGACGGCAAGACGCTCTACGTGGCCTCGGACCGCATCAACGGCATCTACAACATCTTCGCGATCAACCTCGAGAACGGTGAAACGTCGAACTACACAAACGTCGTCGGCGGATGCTTCTCCCCGACGCTGCTCGTCGGCCGCGACGGCACCGAACGGCTCGTGTTCTCGGCGTACTACAAACGCCGCTTCACGCTCTACGTCACGGATGCGAAGAAACCGTTTCACAGGCTGCCCGACCTGAATCCTGCCCCCTCCCCCGCCGGGCCGACGACGATCCCGCCCTTCCAGCCCTCGATCGAGGTGGCCGTCGACCCGGAGAAGATCGACAAGAAGGCCAGCCGCAAGCTCGCGATCGAGGACGCCTCGATCCAGGCCGGCGTCGTCTCCGACGGGACCTTCGTCTCGAACACGTACATCGTGCTCGGTGACAACCTCGGCGACCGCAAGGTCATTGCCTCGATCCAATCCGTTTCCTCGTTCGTGAACTACCAGCTCGCTTACGTGGACCTGTCCAAGCGTCTGCAGAAGGGGATCCAGGGCTTCTACGAGAGCTACTACTTCGTCACGTACAACCCGAACACGGGCCAGGCCACCCGGACCCGCAACCCCTTTCGGTTCATCGGCGGCAACGCCTTCGCAGCGTATCCGCTCAATCGTTACTACCGACTCGAGGGCAGCATCGGCTTCCTCTCGCGCAAGTACGACAGCTACCCCGTCTGGGTCGACACGCCGGACGGCTCGGGAACCGTTTTTCTCCCGACGGAGAACAACTTCCCGACGCTCGGCGGCAAGATCGTCGGTGACACGACCGAGTACGAGCAGTTCGGCCCGATCTCCGGGCGCAAACTTTCGCTCGGCGTGACCTACTCGCCGTATACGGGCGGGACCAAGCTGCCCGGCTCGAGCGGTTCGACGCTGTCGTTCGACACGACACTCGACCTGCGCCACTACTGGAAGATCACGAAGCGCTCGCTCATCGCGGCGCGGCTCTACGGCTTCCGCGCGTCGGGAAACCTGCCCGATGTCCTCTCCTTCGGCGGCATCGATACGCTGCGCAGGATGCCGGTGTATGGCCTCTACGGGAACACGGCCGCCTTCCTGAACGTCGAACTCCGGTTTCCGGTCATCGACTTCATTGCGACGCCGATCCTCGGGTTCCGCGACATCCGGGCGAAGGCCTTCGTGGACGTCGGAGGCTCGGCCCTCAAGAACCAGCCGTTCCAGTTCTGGTCCGACTACGAGCTGTGCGGCGTCCGCGGCGTCGGCGTCCCGGGCTGCAACGGTTCGAGCGGTGGCCTGGCCGACTACGGTTTCGGCATCGAGCTGGACTTCCTGGGGCTGCCCCTGCACTTCGATTTTGCGCGGCAGTGGAATTTCAAGGGGAGCCTGACCCCGGCCCAGTGCCTGGCGACCGGCCTGACACAGGTGCCGCTCGACGGGGGAGCCCCAAAGACCTGCAACAACTTCAAGCTCGTCTTCTACATCGGGCCGTCGTTCTAGCAGGGCGCGGACGATCCCTTACAATCGGGCCAGTGCCAGCCCGAACATCGCTCGCCGTCCGCGCGCTGGGGCCCTACGGCGGCTCCGCGCCCGGCTACCGCATGACGACGTTTTTGATCGACGGTGTGACCGCGCTCGACGCCGGATCCCTGACGGAGGCGCTGCCCCTTGCCGCGCAACGCCGCATCCGCCGCATCGTCCTGACGCACGCGCACTTCGACCACGTTGCGTCGCTACCCTTTCTGGTCGAGAACCTGTACGGCCGCGGCACCCCCCTCGAGCTCATCGCCCCGCCAGCGGTGCTCTCCGACCTGCGCCGCCACGTGTTCAATGACGCCACCTGGCCGGACTTCACGCGCCTGCCCTCGCGCGCCCGGCCCACGCTCGCCTACCGGCCCATCGCGCCGGGCAAGGCCGTGCGGGTGGGCGGCATGACTCTCACGGCGTTGCCTGTCGACCACATCGTGCCCTCGTACGGCTATCTCGTCGCCAAGCCCGGCCGCTCGATCCTCTTCTCGGGCGACACGATGCCGACGGAAAAGATCTGGGCCGCGGCGCGCCGCGCGCGGGACCTCAAGGCCATCTTCCTCGAGGTCTCCTTCTCCGACTCACAGGCAGCCGTCGCGCGCGCCTCCTGCCACCTGACGCCGCGGCTCTTGCCGGGCGAGCTCGAGAAGGCGCCGCC
>JANMBR010000084.1:0-9276 GCA_031360505.1 Acidobacteriota bacterium | reverse complement strand
CTGGCGGGCTGGGCGTCGAACAGCAAGTTCTCGCTCATGGGCGGGATCCGCTCGAGCGCGCAGATCATCTCGTACGAGCTGGCGATGACCACTGCGGCGGCCGGCGTGATCCTCGCGTCGAGCTCCTTCCGGCTCGCGGACATCATCGCGACGCAGCAGGGAACGTGGCTCGGCGTCATCCCGCGCTGGAACGTCATCCCGCAGTTCATCGGCTTCCTGGTCTTCTTCATCTCGGCCTTCGCCGAAACGAACCGCCTGCCCTTCGACCTTGCCGAGGCCGAAGCCGAGCTCGTGGCCGGGTACCACACCGAGTACTCGGCGATGCGGTTCGGGGCGTTCCAGATGGCCGAGTACGTCAACGTCATGGTGGTCTCGGCGATCACGACGACGCTCTACTTCGGCGGCTGGTCGCTGCCCGGGTTCCATCCGCACGGCGTCCTCGGCGCCATCGCCTCCCTGCTGGTCTTCATGGCCAAGTCCTTCGTCTTCGTCTGCATCTTCATCTGGGTCCGGTGGACGCTGCCCCGATTCCGTTACGACCAGCTGATGAAGATCGGCTGGAAGGCGCTCTTGCCCCTCGCGCTCGCGAACCTCCTGTGGATCGCGGGGCTCGAGTTGTGGAGGATGCGGGCGTGACGGCGGGACGCCTGCTCTTCGACCTCGCCGCGGCGGGAGCGATCATTTTCGCCGGCCTGATGGTCGTCGGCCGCAACCCGGTTCGCAGCGTCCTTTCCCTCGTCGTGGCGTTCTTCGCCCTCGCGGCCTGCTTCGTGATGCTGCTCGCGCCCTTCATCGCCGCGCTCCAGGTCATCGTCTACGCGGGCGCGATCCTGGTCCTGTTCCTCTTCGTGCTGATGTTGCTCAATGTCGGCCGGGAGCAGCCCGAGAAGACCGGCAGGCCCATCCAGACCGTGCTTGGCAGCGCCGCCGTACTCGTCTTCGCGGGCCTGCTGCTCGGGATGTTCCGAGGCAGCGGTGCCCACGTCCCGATGGCGGCCGACCCGGTCGAACCGTCTTTGCTCGGCGACCCCGCGGCCCTGGCCCGCCTGCTCTACTCGGACTACCTGCTCCATTTCGAGGCCGTCTCGGTCCTGCTGCTGGCCGCGCTCGTCGGGGCCTTCGTCCTCGCCCGGCGGGAGCACGCGTCATGATCGGATCGATCCCGCTTTCCGACGTGCTCCTCGTCTCCGGGGCGCTCTTCTCGATCGGCATTGCCGGAGCGCTTCTACGCCGCAACGCGATCCAGATCTTCCTCTCGATCGAGCTGATGATGAACGCCGCGAACCTCGCCCTGATCGGCTACGGCGCCGCGCTGGGCACCCGCGAGGGACAGATCGTCGTGTTCTTCGTCATCGCCATCGCCGCCGCCGAGGCGGCCGTGGGCCTGGCGATCTTCGTCGCGCTCTTCCGCCACACCGAGACGATCGACGTGAACAAGATCAACCTCTTGAAGTGGTGAGCCGGACGAGAGAATGACGCTGCCGCTCTGGGTTCTTCCCGTCATCCCGCTGGTGGGCTTTGCCATCAACGGGCTGCTCGGCACCCGCTTCGGCAAGTCCTTCGTGACCGCCGTCGGGTGCGGCGCGGCGGGCCTCGTGACGCTCGCCGCTTACAGCCGGCTCATCCCATTCGCCAGAGGCGACCACGCCACGGTCGTCGAGCCCGTCGTGAGCTGGATCGCTGTTGCGAACCTGTCGATCGACATCTCCTTCCGGCTCGATCCGCTCTCGGCGCTGATGCTGTCGTTCGTCACGTTCGTGGCATTCCTGATCCACATCTACGCCATCGGGTACATGCATCACGAGACCTCGGACGCCGGCTACGCGCGCTTCTTCGCGTACCTGAACCTGTTCCTCTTCGCCATGCTGACGCTCGTGCTGGCCGAGAGCTTCCTGCTGATGTTCGTCGGCTGGGAAGGCGTCGGCCTCTGCTCGTACCTGCTCGTCGGCTACTACTTCGACCGCGAGTACGCGGCACTGGCCGGACGCAAGGCGTTCGTCGTCAACCGGATCGGCGACTACGGGTTCCTGCTCGGGATGTTCGGCATCTTCGCGACCTTCGGCTCGCTGAACTACTCGGAGGTCTTCAGGAAGGCGGCCGAGCAGCCGGCCCAGTTCTCCCCGGCGCTGGCGGCCATCTGCCTGTGCCTCTTCATCGGCGCGATGGGCAAGAGCGCCCAGGTTCCCCTCTACGTCTGGCTGCCGGACGCGATGGCCGGGCCGACGCCCGTCTCCGCGCTCATCCACGCCGCCACGATGGTCACCGCGGGCGTCTACATGGTGACCCGCTGCAACGTCCTGTTCCGGCTCGCCCCGGAGGTCATGCTCTTCGTGGCCGTCATCGGCTGCTTCACCGCCCTCTTCGCCGGCACGATCGCGGTCGCGCAGAACGACCTGAAGAAGGTCCTCGCCTATTCGACGATCTCGCAGCTCGGCTACATGTTCCTCGCCTGCGGCGTGGGCGCCTTCACGGTCGGCATGTTCCACGTCCTGACGCACGCCTGCTTCAAGGCCTGCCTCTTCCTCGGCGCCGGCTGCGTCATGCACGCGATGTCCGACGACCTCGACATCCGCCACATGGGCGGCCTCAAGGCGAAGATGCCGATCACGTTCTGGACTTTCCTGGCGGCAACGCTTGCGATCTCCGGCATCCCGCCGTTTGCCGGGTTCTTCTCGAAGGACGCGATCCTGGCGAGCTCCTTCGAGGCGCCGGGCCTGGGCAAGCTGCTCTGGTTCGTCGGCCTCTTCACCGCCGGCTTGACCGCCTTCTACATGTACCGGATCGTCTCGCTCACGTTCTTCGGCCAGTTCCGTGGCACGAAGGAGCAAGCGCACCACGTGCACGAAGCGCCCGCCACGATGACCGTGCCCCTGGTCGTGCTGGGACTGCTGTCTCTCGTGGCCGGCTGGCTCGGGTTGCCCGCCGTCTTCGGCGAGCATGCCAACGTGATCGGGCCGTTTCTAGCGCCCGTCATCGCCCCCATCGCCGGACACGATGCCGCGCACGAGGCCCTCCCCCATGCTACCGAATGGCTTCTGATGGCCGTCTCGGTCGCGGTCGCCGCGTCGGGGCTCTACCTCGCCTATCAGTGGTACGCGAAGCAGGGCGGCCGCGCTCCCGCCCGCATCGCGGCTGCGATGCCCGGGGCTTACGCCCTCGTGGCCGACAAGTTCCGCATCGACGAGCTCTACGGCGTCCTCTTCGTGCGGCCGTACGCCTGGGCCGCCCACACGCTCTGGAAGGTCGTCGACGTCCTCATCATCGACGGCCTCCTCAACGCAAGCGCCTTCCTCGTCGAGCTCGCCGGCGACTTCCTGCGCTTCCTGCAGACGGGGAATGTTCGAAACTACGCGCTGACGTTCTTCCTTGGCTTGATCGCGCTCCTACTCTTCGTCGTGGGGGCGATCTAGATGCAGCGGCTGCTGGCAGACCACCTGCTGTCGGTTCTGGTTTTCCTTCCGGCGGCGGGAGCGTTGCTGCTGCTGCTCTTGCCTCGCTCTGCTGTTGGGGCCGCACGCGCTTTCGCGATTGCCGTGTCGCTCCTCGAGCTCGCACTCTCGCTGCCGCTCTGGGTGCGCTTCGACCTCGCCCAGCAGGGCTTTCAGTTCCGCGAAAAGATCGCCTGGATTCCCCAGCTCGGAATCTCCTACAACGTCGGCCTCGACGGGATCTCTCTGCTCCTCGTCCTGCTGACCACGATCCTGACGCCGGTGTCGCTGCTCTTCTCGTACTCCCACGTCGAGAAGGAAGTCCGCGGCTTCTCGATCGCGTTCCTCATCCTCGAGACGGGGATGCTGGGAAGCCTCGTCGCGCTCGATCTGGCGCTCTTTTACGTGTTCTGGGAGGTCATGCTCGTGCCGATGTATTTCATCATCGGTATCTGGGGCGGCCCGCGCCGGATCTACGCCTCCATGAAGTTCTTCCTGTTCACCATGGCGGGCAGCCTCCTGATGTTCCTCGCCATCCTCTACCTCGCGATCCGCCACCAGGCCGCGACCGGCGTCTGGTCCTTCGCGTTCGAAGACCTCTACCGCCTGGCCTTCACAGGCAGGACCGAGACGCTGCTCTTCCTCGCGTTCGCGCTCGCCTTCGCGATCAAGGTCCCCGTGTTTCCGCTGCACACGTGGCTACCGGACGCCCACACGGAGGCGCCCACGGCCGGCTCCATCATCCTGGCCGGCGTCCTGCTGAAGCTCGGCGTATACGGCTACCTGCGCTTTGCACTGCCGCTCTTTCCCGATGCCGCGATGCATTTCGCTCCATGGCTCGGCGTCCTCGGCGTCATCGGCGTCATCTACGGCGCGGCGGTGGCCTACGCCCAGCACGACATGAAGCGCCTCGTGGCCTACTCCTCCGTCTCGCACCTCGGCCTCGTCGTCATCGGGATCGGCGCCTTCACGACGATGTCGCTCACGGGCTCGATCCTCCAGATGATCAACCACGGCCTCTCGACCGGGGCGTTGTTCCTGCTCGTCGGCGTCCTCTATGAGCGCCGCCACACACGCGAGCTCGACGCCTACGGCGGCATCGCCGGCATCGTGCCCGTCACGACGACGCTCTTTCTGATCGCCACGCTCTCGTCGATCGGGCTGCCGGGCTTGAACGGCTTCGTCGGCGAGTTCCTGATCCTGCTCGGCACGTGGACCTCGCCCCATCGCTGGTGGGCCGCCGCCGCCGCGAGCGGAGTCATCCTCTCGGCCATCTACATGCTGACTCTCGTGCAGCGCGTGTTCTGGAATCCGATGACACACGAGGAGAACAAGAAGCTGACCGACATCCGGCCGACCGAGTTCATCGCGGCCGCCGTGCTCGTCGTCCTGATGGTCTGGATCGGGGTGCGGCCCAACGACGTCCTCGACCGGATTCGCCCGTCGGTCGAGCACCTCCAGAAGGTGGTCGCCGCCAAACAGCAGGCCGCCACGTACACCCGGAACGCGGCGCCATGACGCCGGACCTCGTGAAGTTCACCCACGCCGACCTCGCGGCGATCGCGCCGGAGATGGTGCTCGCCCTGACGGGCTGCCTCATCCTGCTCGTCGAAGCCTTCGCGCCCCGCCTGCGCCGCTGGTTCGCGACGCTGGCGCTGGCGGGGGTCGCCGGCTCCCTGTACTTCCTGCTCGAGGCCCCGGGCGGCACGACGTTCGGCGGGCGCTTCGACACGTCGTCGCTGACCGTCCTCATGGGCCTCTTTCTCGGCGCGGCCGCCGTCCTCGCCATCCTGATGGCCAAGCCTTACCTCGAGCGCACGGGCGAGGAGAAGGGTGAGTTCTACGCGCTGCTGCTCTGGGGACACCTCGGCGTCTCGCTCATGACGCGCGGCCTCGATCTCGTCATCGTCTTCATCGGGCTCGAGACTCTCTCGCTCGCGTTCTACGTCCTCGCGGGCTTCTTCCGCAGCGTCGCGGCGTCGTCCGAGGCCGGCCTCAAGTACTTCCTGACGGGCGCCTTCGGTTCGGCGTTCACGCTGTATGGCGTGGCCCTGCTCTTCGGAGCGAGCGGAGGGACGAAGATCGAAGGCTTCGCCCGGCCGGGCTTCGCCGACAGCCCCGCCGTAATCTTCGGGCTCCTCCTGTTGCTGGTCGGGTTCGGATTCAAGATGTCCATCGCGCCCTTTCACGCCTGGGCCCCGGACGTCTACCAGGGCATGCCGACGCCTGCCGTCGCCTACCTGTCCGTGGCGCCCAAGGGCGCGAGCCTGATCGTCCTCTACCGCGTGTTCTCCGCGGCCTTCGAGGGCGGCATGCCCGATCGCTTCCGCACCGGGATCATCGCGCTCGCGATCCTCTCGATGACGCTCGGCAACGTCGTGGCCCTGGCGCAGCGCGACATCAAGCGCCTGCTCGCCTACTCGGGTATCGCGCAGATGGGCTACGTGACGATCTCTCTGGCCGTCTTCGGAAAAGACGCGCTCGCCGCCGCCATCGTTTTCTTCTTCGCATACCTGGCGTCGAACGCCGGCGCCTTCGCCGCGGTCGCGTCCCTCTACCGGGATGAGACGAAGCCGCACCCGGTCGCCCTGCTCGCCGGGGCCGGACGCCGGGCGCCCTTCGCCGCCGCGGTACTGGCACTCTGCCTTTTCTCACTCGCCGGGATCCCGGCGACCGCCGGCTTCATCGGAAAGTTCTTCCTCTTCAAGGCCGCACTCGAAAAGGGCTTTTACGCGCTCGCCCTCGTCGGCATCGCCAACAGCCTCATCTCCATTGGTTACTACCTGAAGGTCGTGTACATCCTCTACATGCGCGAGCCCGTCGAGGCCGATGCCCCGCCGTCGCTCGCGCCCGCGGACCGTCTGGCTCTGGCCCTGTGCGCCGCGGCGATCCTCGGCTTCGGCATTTTCCCGTCCACCCTGTGGGAGGTTGCGCGCCGCGCGGCGGCGACGCTTCCGTTCGCAGGTCCCTGAGGAAGCACCAAACACCCTCCCGGGCCCGACTGTCGATCCCGCAAACCGCGAAGGAGACTCGAATGGCACAGAAGCGCAAGCCCACCCCGGTCGTCCCGAAGAAGGCACTCGCCCCGGAAAACCTCAACCCCTACGAGTTCGCCCTCACGCAGTTCGAACGCGCCGCCGAATTCCTCGAGCTCGACGCCGGCACGCGCGAGCTGCTGAGCACTCCGAAACGGCAGCTCATCGTCTCGGTCCCGATCAAGATGGACAACAAGAGGATCAAGGTCTTCACGGGCTACCGCGTTCAGCATTCGATCGCGCGCGGTCCCTCGAAGGGCGGCATCCGGTTCCACCCGGGTGTGACGCTCGACGAGGTCAAGGCACTGGCGATGTGGATGACCTGGAAGTGCGCCGTCGTCAACATCCCCTTTGGCGGGGCCAAGGGCGGCATCACCGTCGACCCCAAGGCGCTCTCGATGGACGAGAACGAGCGCCTGACCCGGCGCTACACGTCGGAGATCGCCATTGTCCTCGGCCACGACCGCGACATCCCCGCCCCGGACGTCTACACGACGCCGCAGCACATGGCCTGGATCATGGACACGTTCTCGATGACGCAGGGCTACTCGACGCTCGGCGTCGTGACGGGCAAGCCCATTCCACTGGGCGGTTCGGCCGGCCGCAACGAGGCGACCGCCGAGGGCTGCTTCGTCACGATCGACGAGGCCGCCAAGCGCATGCGACTGCCCCTGAAGGGCGCCACCGCGGCCGTCCAGGGATACGGCAACGCGGGAATGCACGTGGCGCGGTTTCTCGAAGAGGCCGGCGTGAAGGTGCTGGCGGTCTCCGACTCGCGCGGCGGCATTTACGACAAGAAGGGCCTGCGCACCGAGCTCGTCAACGCGGCCAAGAGCAAGAAGGGCTCCGTCACCGCGGCGGCCGGCCAGAAGATCACCAACGCCGAGCTGCTCGAGCTGCCCGTCGACATCCTCGTGCCCGCGGCCCTCGAGGGAGCGATCACGCGGTCCAACGCCGCGCGCATCAAGGCCAGGATCGTCGCCGAGGCGGCCAACGGCCCGACCACGCCCGACGCGGACGACATCCTCAGGTCCAACGGCATCGTCGTCATCCCGGACATCCTCGCCAACGCCGGAGGCGTCACCGTCTCTTACTTCGAGTGGGTCCAGGACCTCTACTCGTTCTTCTGGGACGCGGAGGTCGTGCGCACCCATCTCGAACGCTCGATCCGCCGCGCGTACGAGGACGTCGCGGAAACCGCGCGCCGCCACGACACGAACCTGCGCACGGGGGCGCTGATCCTGGCAGTCGGGCGGGTCGAGGAAGCGACGCGGCTGCGGGGGCTGTTTCCGTAGGGGCCCGTTGTCTAGTTCCGGAGGTGTCGTAGGGGCGGGGCTTGTGCCCGCCCGCCTCAGCCATCACGTGACTCGGGCGGGCGGCCGCTAGTCTTCAATCAGGATCGCCCGCACCGGCGACGCGTCGAGGTCCTGGAACCGCAGCGGCAGCGCCACGAGCTGGTACTCCCCCTCCGGAACTCTCTCGAGATCCAGGTCCTCGAGCAGCGCGACGCCATTGCCGAGCAGGGCGCGGTGGGCCGGCAGATCCTCGGCGTCCTCCGGATCGATCGAGGCCGCGTCCGTGCCAATGAGCATCGCTCCCTTCTCCGCCAGGCGCAGGGCCGCGAGCGGCGACAGCGACGCCTTTCCGCCGCTGCGAAAAAGCACGCGCGCGATGCCGAACGCCTTGCGCGGAAGGGCGTCCGGCCCGACCTCGCCGAGACCCGGCAGCTCAACGACGCGGGCCGGGCCGAAGTAGGCCGCCAGAGACGCCTGGCCGATCGTCTTGCCGTCCGCGAACACATGGCTCGGAGCGTCGGCGTGCGTCCCGCAGTGCGCGCTCATCGAAAATACGGTCGAGCCCCAGGCCGCGCCTCCCTTGGGACTCTGGGTCTCGCGCCAGCTGAACCCCGTGTCCCCTGGCCACACGGGAGTCTCCTCGGAGATCCGACGCGAGATGTCGTAGATCTTCATCGCATCCGGCGGACGGTCTTCTTCTCCGCGAAGCGCTCCGCGACGTGCGGGTCGTAGCCCTTGTGCCGCGGGTTGACCGGCATCTCGCGGTACTCGGCGTCGCAGCGGTAGCAGATCGTGACCGGGCGGATCTTCGCCGCCACGATCCAATCCACGACGACCGTCGCCAGCAGCACGGGCGTGAACCAGATCCACCCGAACTTCCAACCGACGAAGAGCGCCGCGACGAGTGACACGCCCATGATCAGGCAGCCCAGGCGCTGGTCGAAGTCCTTTTGCAGGAAGAACGAGTGGTTGCTGCAGAAGGCGCACTGTTCGACGCCCTCGGGCGACAGCACGCCGTCGAACTGCGCCGCGTACGCCTTGCCGCACTTCGCGCACGTGAAATCGCCAGCGTCCGCCGCCGCGTGCTCGCGCGCCGTCAGGCAGTCCGCGCAGTAGTACCTCGCCCGCATCGTTCGCGCTCCGGCGCTATGCCGGGAACCCGGTCGCGACGGTCAGGTAGGACGAGAGCAGCTCGCCAATCAGAACGAACACGAGCGCGACGTAGAGCAGCCCCGTCGCCGCCTGGTTCGACTTCATCTCGGCCGTTCGCCAGATAAAGTAAGAGAGCGCCAGCGGACCGACGAGGCCCCACAGGACCCGGAAGAGAAAGAAGAGCGCGTCCTTCTCGAGCGAGAGCAGCGTGTGGAGTCCTTCCGAGTCGCGATGCGTCGCGACCGACAGCGCGAGATAGACCGTGCGAAAGGCCGCGAGCCCCGCAAAGAGTGCCGCCCCGCGGGCAAGTAGCTTGAACGGAAGGGAGCGCGACACCAGGTACCAGTGACCGAGGTTCATGATCAG
>JANMBR010000074.1:0-8244 GCA_031360505.1 Acidobacteriota bacterium | reverse complement strand
GGAGATCGTCAGTTCGGGAGGAGCACCGTATCCACGACGTGGATGACGCCGTTGGACTGATTGACGTCCGCGATCGTGACCATCGCGAGATCGCCCTTCTGGTCTTTGATGATGACCGAGGTGCCCTTGAGCGTCGCGGTGAGCGTCTCGCCCTGCACGGTCTTCAGAGTCGCCGAGCCGTTGCCCGCCTTGATCATCTTGACGAGCTCACCGGCCTCAACTTTGCCTGGGACGACGTGGTACGTCAGGATCTTCACGAGGGTCGGCTTGTTCTCGGGCTTCAACAGCGTGTCGACCGTCCCGGCCGGCAGCTTCGCGAAGGCCTCGTTGGTCGGCGCGAACACCGTGAACGGGCCCTTGCCCTCGAGTGTCTCGACGAGGCCGCCCGCCTTGATCGCGACGACGAGCGTCGTGTGATCGGACGACTTGACCGCGTTCTCGATGATGTTTTTCGACGGATACATGGTCGCGCCGCCGACCATGACGTTGCCGGTTGCGAGCAGCGCCGATCCGGCGAGCGCCGTCGTGCCGAGGAGCACCAGGAGTCTCTTCTTCATGAAATACCTCTCTCTTTCGGAATTTTGTCCCGGTTTGCTTCGAGGGGCGGATCCGGCGTCCGGGTAGCGCCGGTACCGTTGGCTTTACGGGCCCTCGGGGGCGGCCGGATTGCGTTTGTCGAGGTTTTGTCCGGGATCGATCTTAAAGCGGGGCAGAATGCGAGGGATGCGACAGACACGAGCGGCCGGCTTGCTCGCAGTCCTCCTCGCGCTCGGTGCCGCCGCGTCGTGTGCCCGCCCCGGCGACCCGGTTCGCGAGTCTCTCGACGCCATCGTGAAGGCCGCCAACGCGCGCGACGCCGGGGCGCTCTTCGATCGTGTCGCCGCGAACTTCGAGGCGGCCGATGGATCCGGCCTCCCGGATGTAAGGGCGAACGTCGGCCGGTATTTCGCGGCCTACGAGATGCTGAGCGTCTCGATCCGCGACGTTCGGATCGAGCGCGGCGAGGGCGCGGCCCGCGTGCGGCTCTCGGCCGAGATGTCCGGCCAGCCCCGGAAGATCGGCGGGCTCGAAGGCCTCTTTCCGTCGTCCGCTTCCTACGACTTCGATTTCCGCATGACGCTCGAAGACGGCCACTGGAAAGTCACCTGGGCGCAGTGGAATCCAACGGGTGCCCCAGCCCCGTAGACATTAAGGATTCCTCAGTCGGGAATGGCGCTGATTCCCGGATGTTGATTCCGGTTCGAGGGAGCTCATGAGATTTCATCGTGCAATCGCCGTCGCGATCCTGCTTCTTTGCGCGGCAGCTCGAACTTCTGCGGGCCAGGCGCCTCAGAAGCCGGTCACCGCAAAGGCAACCTTCGCCGGAGGGTGCTTCTGGTGCATGGAAGCCGAGTTCGAGAAACTGCCGGGCGTCGCGTCCGTCACCTCGGGCTACACGGGGGGCTCGCTCAAGAACCCGACATACGAGCAGGTGAGCTCCGGAGGCACGGGCCACGCCGAGTCGGTCGAGGTGGTCTTCGATCCGTCGAAGGTCAGTTACGAAAAACTCGTCGAGGTCTTCTGGGAGAACATCGATCCCCTGACCGAGAACGGTCAGTTCTGCGATCGCGGCGAGCAGTACCGCAGCGCGATCTTCTTCCACGACGACGCGCAGCGGCGCATCGCGGAAGAGTCGAAGAAGCGGGTCGCCCTGAAGCTCAAGGCGAAGGTCGTGACCCAGATTGTCCCGGCGTCGGTTTTCTATCCGGCCGAGGAGTACCACCAGGACTACTCGAAGAAAAACCCGTTTCGGTACGGGCTGTACCATAAAGGGTGCGGCCGCGACGCGCTGCTCGAGCAGATCTGGGGCGTGACGCCCGTCGAAGCGAGGGGCAAGCCATGATCACGCTCGCGGCCATCGCCCTTGCATTCGCCCTCGTTCCAGGCGCTCCGACTCCGGTCGCGCCGAAGGGCTGGAACCCCGCCACGTTCGTCAAGCCCTCGGACGCCGAGCTCCAGCGCCGGCTCGATCCGATGCAGTACCGAGTGACCCAGAAGGACGGCACCGAGCCCGCGTTCCGCAACGAGTACGACCACAACACGAAGGCCGGGATTTATGTCGACGTCGTCTCGGGCGAGCCACTCTTTTCGTCGTTCGAGAAATACGACTCGGGCACCGGCTGGCCGAGCTTCTTCCGGCCCCTCGAGCCCGGCAACGTCAAGCAGTCGAGCAAGGGCAGCCTTTTCTATGGCACGGAGGTCCGCTCATCGCACGCCGACTCCCACCTCGGCCACGTCTTCAACGACGGCCCGCCTCCGACGGGCCTGCGCTACTGCATGAACTCCGCCGCGATGCGCTTCATCCCCGCGGAGCGGCTCGAGATCGAGGGCTACGGGAAGTACCTGGTGCTGTTCGTCCCCAAGAAGAAGTAGCTTCTGACCCTCTCCCGGCGGGAGAGGGTCGGGGTGAGGGTGAGGGGCGGCGGTTGACACCCCGCCCCGCCTCCATTACCCTTCCCGGTCCGCTCTTTTCCTCAGTAGCTCAACGGTAGAGCACCCGGCTGTTAACCGGGGGGTTAGAGGTTCAAATCCTCTCTGAGGAGCCACTTCTCCCTGCTCCGAATCCGTCGCAACGCGGCGGTGTAAAGTCCTCGCCAGTTCGTGACACTTTCAGCCGGTACGCGTCTGGGCCCATACGAAATCCTCGCGCCTTTGGGTGCTGGAGGAATGGGTGAGGTGTATCGGGCGCGAGACGCGAAGCTCGACCGTGAGGTCGCCGTGAAGGTGCTTCCCTCGCAGCTGACCGCGAACGCCGATGCGCTCTCGCGCTTCGAGCGTGAGGCCAAGGCCGTCGCCGCGCTCTCGCATCCGAACATCCTCGCGATCCACGATTTCGGCACGCACGACGGCGTCTCGTACGCCGTGACGGAGCTGCTCGAGGGCGAGACCCTCCGCGGCAAGCTCGACGGCTCGACCGTGACGCAGAGGCAGGCGGTCGACTGGGCGCTTCAGGTCGCTCGGGGTCTCTCGGCCGCGCACGGAAAGGGGATCGTCCACCGGGACCTGAAGCCCGACAACGTCTTCGTGACCAACGACGGGCACGTCAAGATCCTGGACTTCGGCCTGGCCAAGCGCGTCGACGCGCCCGCGACGGAGCAGACGAGCGCGCCGACGGGCACCGGCGGCGGCCACACCGAGCCGGGGACGGTGATGGGCACGATGGGCTACATGTCGCCCGAGCAGGTCCGGGGCCTGCCGGTCGACCAGCGGACCGACATCTTTTCCTTCGGCGCGATCCTGTACGAGCTCCTCTCGGGCAAGAAGGCCTTCAAGCGCGACACGGCGAGCGACACGATGGCGGCGATCATGCGGGACGAGCCGCCCGAGCTGACGGAATCGGGCCGCAACGTCTCTCCCGCGCTCGACCACATCGTGCGACATTGTCTCGAGAAGGACCGGGAGAACCGCTTCCAGACGGCCAAGGACGTCGCGTTCGCGCTCTCGGAGGCTTCCTCGCCTCAGGCTGTGGCTGCCAGCGGGCCCCAGGTCGTCCCGCCTTCACCGCGGCGCGGTCCCGGGAAGGGGATCTGGTTCATCGCCGCCTTTACCGCCATCTTCGCCGTCGCGGCGCTGCTCTTCTGGCGTCCGTCGAAGCCCGGCGCCTCCTCTCCGAAGGGCGGCCCTACGCGCATCGCGGTTCTCCCGTTCGAGAACCTGGGATCACCCGAGGACGACTATTTTGCGGACGGTATGGCCGATGAGATCCGGGGAAAGCTGACCTCGCTGCCGGGCGTGCAGGTGATCGCGCGCGGCAGCTCGACACCGTACAAGAAGACCAACAAGACGCCGAAGCAAATCGCCGAGGAGCTGAACGCATCGTATCTCCTCACGGCCACCGTGCGCTGGGACAAGAGTGCCGGGGCGAGCCGCGTCCACGTGAGTCCGGAGCTCGTCGACGTGACGCGCCCGGACGCCCCGACGTCCAAGTGGCAGCAGCCGTTCGACGCGGCGATCACGGACGTCTTTCAGGTGCAGTCGGAGATCGCGACGAAGGTGGCGCAGGCTCTCGGCGGCGCGCTCGGCGCCCAGGAGCAGAAGCAACTCGCCGAGAAGCCGACGCAGAATCTGGCCGCCTACGACGCCTTTCTCAAGGGCGAGGAGATCTGGAATGGCGGTGCCAACGATCCCGTGAGCCAGCGGAAGACGCTCGCCTTCTACGAGCAGGCCGTGGCGCTGGATCCCGGCTTCGCGCAGGCGTGGGCGAGGGTCTCGGTCGCCAATTCGCTTCTCTATTCCAACAGCACCCCCGTGCCTGTGCTCGCGGAGCGTGCCCGGCAGGCGGGGGAGAAGGCCATCGCGCTTGCACCCAACCGCCCGGAGGGATACGTGGCACTCGGTGCGTATGAACGGTTGGTTGCCCACGACTACAACCGCGGCCTGGAGCAGTACGAGAAGGGCCTGCGGCTTGCCCCCGGCGATGCCACGGCTCTCAGGGCAACGGCGCTCGCCGAGGAGGGCCTCGGGCGCTGGGACTCGGCGGTGGAGCACCTCAGGCAGGCGGTGCGCCTCGATCCCCGGGATGTCAACAACGTGGGGACCCTTGGCAACACGCTCCTTCCTCTGCGGCGTTATCCCGAGGCACGAGAGGCCTATGACCGTGGTCTGGGTCTCGCGCCAACCAACATCGCTCTCATCGAGACCAAGGCCATGACCTACCTCGGCGAGGGAGACCTTGCCGGTGCCCGTGCCGTGCTCAAGGCCGCGTCCAAGGACGTCGAGCCCACGGCGCTCGTGGCCTACGTGGCGAACTACTACGATCTCGTCTGGGTCCTCGACGAGGAACAGCGGGAGCTACTGCTGCGGCTGACCCCGAGCGCGTTCGACGACGACCGGGGCGGCTGGGCTCTCTGCCTCGTTCAGGCCTATGCCTTGAAGGGCGATGCCGCGAACGTGCGCACCTACGCCGAGGAGGCCAGGAAGGCTTACGAGGAGCAGCTTCGCGCAACGCCCGATGATCCGCAGCGCCGCGCTGTCCTCGGCCTCGCGCTGGCGTACCTCGGGCGGAAAGAGGAAGCGATCCGGGAGGGCGAGCGTGGCGTCGCGCTCGATCCGGTGTCGAAGGATGAGAGCCAAGGCCCCTACTTCCAGCACCAGCTCGTGCGCATCTACATGCTCGTCGGCGAGCCTGAGAAGGCGCTCGATCAGCTCGAGCCGTTGCTGAAGATCCCGTACTACCTCTCGCCCGGCTGGCTCAAGATCGACCCCAACTTCGACCCGCTGCGCAAGAACCCGAGGTTCCAGAAGCTCGTCGCAGGCGCGAAGTAGCCGAGCCTGCGCGGCGCGTAACCCCGCCAATTCCCGCAAGCCAGCCCCCGAAAAGGTTCCAACTGGGAACTATGTGGGGAGCCATTTTCTCAACCAGTTAACAACCGGGCGGCCGGACGCGGGGAGAGTACGTCATCGCCCGCGAAGCGGCGACTCCACCAGATACATCATTCTCGAGACGGCTCCTCGCTCCGCGAGCGCGATCACCGTCTCCAGATAGATGTCCTGGCGCTCACGGCCGGACAGCCCGTCACGCTCCTCGAGCTCCGCTCGATGAGCACGTGTTGCCGCGAGTCGCCCCCGGGCGCTCCTCAGCAGGCCCGGCGTTCGGTCCTGACTGTGGATCAAACGAAATCCCGCGCGCTTTAGCAGCAGCTCATTGAGGCCGGGGGCGACGAATTGCGTGTATCCGTGAACCGCTCTCCGTTTGACTTCTTCATCCGAGATTGCGCCGGTTACGACGCCGGCATCGGTAAGTAGAAATCGCCCTCCAGGGCCCATCACGCGCGCCACTTCCCGAAACAGGGCTGCACGGTCACGGAGATGAAGGATCACGTCCAACGACATGACTGCGTCGCACGAGCCGCCCGCGAGGGGAACCGGTTCGTTGAGATCGCCTTCGTGAAGAGTGACGCGATCGTCAAGACCAAGGGCGGTGACGCGGGCGCGGCCCGCAGCGATCGCCGGGGCGCTCACATCTGCGCCAATGCCCTGGCAGCCAACCAGCCCCACAACGAATGTCAGGGGCCCGCAGGGGCCGCAGCCCAGATCGAGAACCCGGCTCGTTCGAGTGAGCTCCAACAGCGGGATATCCCCTCGGAGTTCCTCTGCCGTGACCCACGAGTGTTGACCGATGTCTTCCCCGTAGGCTTCCTCCCGCATTTGGCGCGATATCGGCGAATCGAACTCCTTATAAAACTTGTCGTAGCCCTGCTCATCGGACTCGATCGGGCCATTCAGGGTCTCCTCGGGGGGCACGTCTCCTTTTGCGGCCACCTAAGCCGGCTTTCTGATCTTGAGCCGCGCAAGAAATAGGGCAGCCAGCAGGTAGCACGCTCCGATGAAGGCGAAGCCGGGCAGAAGACTGTGTGTGCGATCGCTCAGGTAGCTGATGACGTACGGTCCAAAGAACCCTCCGAGGTGTCCCGTTCCATTGATCAGACCGAAGGTCGCCGCCGCCGCCGAGTCGCTCAGGATCATGGTCGGCATCGCCCAGAAGGCCGGATAGTAGGCGTACACGAACGCTCCGCCGAGCGTGAAAAGCGTCATAGCAATCGGGAATTGCGAGGCCGCGGGAATCAGGAGGAGGTACGCGAGTCCCACCGACGCGAGAGGAATCACGGTGTGCCAGCGCCGCTCGCCCGTCTTGTCGGAATGCCATCCGTTGAGAAGCCCCACGAGTCCCGCGATCGCCGGGAGCATGACCATCAGCGCGACCCGGGAATCGGGAAGTCCGGAGAGTCGCTTGATGAAGGTCGGCAACCAGAACGTGATCGATGTTGTGCCGACGTTAGCGAGCATGTATGGAATTAGGAGCAACAGGACACGACGGTCGCGAAACGCTTCCCAAATGGAGTAGGTTTCCGTGTCGCGTTTCGCCTTATTTTCCCTCTCCAACTCCCGTGAAATCCACTCCCGTTCATCCAGGGCAAGCCAGCGTGCTTCTCGCGGCCGGTCCGTCATGTAGAAAAACGTCACGACCCCCAGCACGATGGCGGGTATTCCCTCGACGACGAAGAGCCATCGCCACCCGGCCAGACCATGCCATCCGACCCCCAGGAGCCAACCCGCCAGCGGCGCACCGATCAGAGTTGATACCGGGATTGCGGAATACAGGATCGAGACAGCCCTTCCTCGATCCGCCAGGCGAAGCCAATGCGTCAAGTAGACGATGATCCCAGGGAAGAAGCTGGCCTCGGCCAGGCCCAGAAGAAAGCGGCTCGCATAAAACTGGCCAGCGTTCTGAACCAGGCCCGACAGAATGGTCACCAGCCCCCAGGACACCATGATCCGCGCGATCCACTTTCTCGCGCTCCAGCGCTCCACGATGATCGCGCCCGGGACTTCGAAGAGGACGTACCCCAGGTAGAACGCCGCGATGCCCAGGCCGTAGACGCCGTCGCTAAATCCGAGGTCGACCTTCATTCTCAGAATTGCAAAGGAGACGTTGGCCCTGTCGAGTTGCGCGACCACATACAGGAGGAAAACGAAAGGCAGCAGGCGACCGGCGATCCTCCGCCGTGCCCGCGCCGCGACAGGCGGAATGGCTGACGTGATTGGCCCGTCGTGGTCCATGCCGGAAGTGGCCTCAGGCTACCATTCCGTACGTCTGGTGGTGAGCAAGCCGATGTGAGCGCATCGCTCCCCCAACCCGCTTTCACGGGAACAGTTCAGGATCGACCTCACCTAGAGGGCGGCGCGAAGCCCCGCCAATTCGCGTAGCAGCCCTCGAAAAGGTTCCAACTGGGAACTATGTGAGGAGCCAATCTTCTCGGCGCGTTCAGCCGCGCTGCGCCCGTTGTAGAGTCGGCGTCAAGATCGAATGACGCTTTCCGCCGGAACACGCCTCGGTTCCTACGAGATCCTCGCGCCTCTCGGGGCGGGGGGGATGGGCGAGGTGTACCGGGCGCGGGACTCGAAGTTGAAGCGCGACGTGGCGATCAAGGTGTTGCCGCAGTCGCTGGGCGCCGATGCGGACGCGCTGGCGCGGTTCGAGCGCGAGGCCCTCGCGGTCGCGGCGCTGTCGCATCCGAACATCCTGGCGATCCACGACTTCGGGACGCACGAGGGGACGGCCTACGCCGTCACGGAGCTTTTGGAAGGCGAGACGCTGCGCGGCAAGCTCGACACCGGCCCGATCGCGCAGAAGCAGGCTGTGGACTACGCGCTCCAGGTCGCGAAGGGTCTTTCCGCAGCGCACGAGAAGGGGATCGTCCACCG
>JANMBR010000316.1:0-4899 GCA_031360505.1 Acidobacteriota bacterium | reverse complement strand
GCTCTCCGGTTCCGGAGGAGGCGCTCGGGCAAGCGGTCCTGCGACTCGGGCGCATCGTCGAAATCCAGCGCGTCCTGATTCTGCAGGTCGACGTTCTGGAGACCATGACCCCTCTGGACTTCCTCGATTTCCGGGACGAATTGATCCCGGCCTCGGGCCTTCAGAGCGTTCAATTCCGCCTGGTCGAGAACAAGCTGGGGATGCGGCGCGGGGACCGCCTTGCGCTCCACGCCGCCCAATACATCTCGCGCCTGACCCCGGAAGACGCAGCGCGCGTCGAAGCGTCGGAGAAGGAGCCTTCCCTCTTCGACGTGATCGAGGGTTGGCTCGAGCGCACGCCCTTCCTGAGCTTCGGCCATTTCGACTTCTGGCGGGAGTATCGGCGGGCGGTCGACGCGATGCTCGCCGCCGACCGCGACTCGATCCGGAGCAATCCGACCCTGATGGACGACGACAAGGTCAAACAGCTGGCCGGAGTCGAGGCGACGGCGCAACGATTCGCCGACGTGTTCGAAGAGGGAGCCAGCGAACCCGTGACGGCGCCGGGACGCCACTTTTCGCGGCGCGCGCTCCAGGCGGCGCTCCTCATCAATCTCTATCGCGATGAGCCGATTCTGTACGTCCCCTTCCGGCTGCTGGCGCTGCTCGCGGACATCGAAAGGAACTTCACGACCTGGCGACAGCGCCACGCGCAGATGGCGATGCGGATGATCGGAACCCGGATCGGCACCGGCGGCACGTCGGGTCACGAGTACCTCGACCGGGCGGCCGAGCGTCACAGAGTCTTCGCCGACCTCTCGGCCCTCGCGAGCTTCTACATTCCCCGGTCCGCGCTTCCCAAGCTTCCCCCCGAGGTGCGGAGCCGGATGGGGTTCAACTCTCCGCGATGACCTTCAGCTCGACCGAGATCGGAACCGGAAGGGCGACGACGCCGACGGTCGTTCGCGTCGGCCGGATCGCCTCGAAGGACTCGCCGTAGACCCGGTTGAACGCGGCGAAGTCGCGGTCGATGTCCGTCAGAAATACCGTCACGTCGACCACTTTCTCCAGCGCGCTGCCCGAGTCCTCCAGGATCGCGCGCACGTTCTCGATGCACGCGCGCGTCTGGGCTTCGATGCCCTTGGGGATCTCTTCGGTCACCGGATGCCGCGGGCCGATCCCGGACAGGAAGAGCAGATTCCCGACCCGGCGGGCGTGCGGGTAGGGGCCGAGGGGCCGCGGCGCGCGCGCGGACACGACAGCCGGGCTCAGCTTGCGGTCGGAAGAATTCATGCCGCATATACTACTTGCGAGGAACGTCATGGCCTCGAAGGCGCTGAATCTTGAGCGGTGGATCGACGAGCACCGGAGCTTCCTGAAGCCGCCGGTGTGCAACAAGAAGGTCTTCGAGGAGGACGACTTCATCGTCATGGTCGTCGGCGGGCCGAACAACCGCAAGGACTACCACATCGACGAGGGGCCCGAGTTCTTCTACCAGCTCGAGGGCGAGATGGTCCTGAAGACGATCCAGGGCGGGAAGGTCGTGGACATCCCGATTCGCGCCGGCGAGATCTATCTCCATCCGGCGCGCATCCCCCACTCGCCCCAGCGGATGCCGGATTCCGTGGGTCTCGTCATCGAACGCAAGCGGCTCCCGCACGAGAAGGACGGGCTCCAGTGGTATTGCGACAACTGCACCTCATTGCTGCACGAGGAGTTCTTCACTCTCCATGACGTCGAGAAGGATTTTCCGCCCATCTTCGACCGGTTCTTCGGCGACGAGAAGAACCGTTCCTGCAAGAAGTGCGGCACGGTGATGCCCGCTCCGGTCGCCTGACTTGCTGAAGATCGACGTCCACACTCACATCCTTCCCGAGAAGCTGCCCGACTTCCGGAAGGTGCCGGGGGGCGAACGGTTCGTTCAACTCGAGCATCACGCGTCCGGCCGCGCGCGGATGATCGTCAACGGCTCTTTGTTCCGCGAGATCGCGAGCAACAGCTGGGACGTCGCGACGCGGCTGGCCGAATGCGACGCGGCGGGCGTCGACGTGCAGGTGCTCTCGACGGTGCCGGTCCTGTTCAGCTACTGGGCGGACCCCGACGCGGCGCTCGATCTCTCGAAGCGCCTGAACGACCACATCGCCGGCGTCGTCGCCGGGCATCCGGCGCGCTTCGCGGGCCTCGGTACGGTCCCAATGCAGAGCCCCGACCGGGCGATCCAGGAGCTCGAGCGCTGCGTCCGGAGCCTCGGGCTCTCGGGCGTCCAGATCGGCTCGAACGTCAACGGCGCGAACCTCGACAGCCCCGAGCTCTTTCCGATCTTCGAGGCGGCCGCCTCGCTCGGAGCGGCCGTCTTCGTCCACCCGTGGGAGGTGGCCGGCCGGGATCGGATGACGCGCTACTGGCTCCCCTGGCTCGTCGGGATGCCGGCGGAAACGTCGCTCGCGATCTGCTCGCTCATCTTCGGTGGGGTCCTCGAGAGGCTGCCGGCCCTGAGGATCGCCTTCGCGCACGGCGGCGGCGCCTTTCCGGCGACGATCGGGCGCATCGTCCATGGCTTCGACGTGCGGCCCGATCTGTGCGCCGTCGCCAACGACGTCTCCCCCCGCGAATACCTCAAGCGGATCTACCTCGACTCGCTCGTGCACGATCCGCTGATGCTGCGCTACCTCGTGGACCTGATGGGCCCCGATCGGGTCGCCCTCGGCAGCGACTATCCCTTCCCGCTCGGCGAGGCCCGCCCGGGGGCGCTGATCGACTCCTGCGGATTTCCGGAGGAGACACGCGGGCGTCTGCTGCATGGCACGGCCCTCGAGTGGCTCGGGCTTTCTTCCGAGCGCTTCGCGGGCGCCGTCCGGACGGCCGCGAGATGACGGAGCCGTTCCAGCCCGGTCGCGATTTCGCGGTCGCCCTGGACCGCGCCGATCCGCTCGCGCGCTTCCGCGACGAATTCCACGTCCCCCGGCGCGAAAACGGCGAAGACGAGATCTATTTCGCCGGCAATTCGCTGGGGCTTCTGCCCCGGAGAACGCAGAAATACGTCGACGAGGAACTGGAAAAGTGGAGCCGGCTCGCCGTCAAGGCGCACTTCTCCGGGGAGAACCCGTGGATGCCGTATCACGAGTTCCTCGCGGAGCCGATGGCCCGGCTGGTGGGCGCGTCGGCGACCGAGGTCGTGACCATGAACTCGCTCACCGTCAACCTGCACCTGATGCTGACGAGCTTCTATCGGCCCACCCGCGACCGGAACCGGATCCTCCTCGAAGCGCACGCGTTCCCCTCCGACGACTACGCGGCCGAGTCCCAGGCCGTCCTCCACGGCTTCGACCCGGCGGCGGCGCTCGTGCGGCTGCGGCCCGACGCTCGAGGGGGAAAGACCACGATCGACACCGCAGACGTCGCCCGAATCCTCGAACGCGAAGGGCATTCGATCGCCCTGGTCCTGCTCCCGGGAGTCCAGTACTACACGGGACAGGCCTTCGAGATCGAGGCGATCACGAAGCTCGCGCACGCGAAGGGCTGCGTCGTCGGCGTCGACCTGGCGCACGCGGCGGGGAACCTGGTCCTGCGCCTCCACGACTGGAACGTGGACTTCGCCGTGTGGTGCACCTACAAGTACCTGAATTCCGGCCCCGGCTCGGTGGGCGGCTGCTTCGTCCACGAGCGGCACGCGAGCCAGCGGGATCGGCCTCGCCTCGCCGGTTGGTGGGGTCACGACAAGAAATCGCGCTTCCGGATGGAGCCGGGCTTTCGGCCGATTCCCGGCGCGGAGGGATGGCAACTCTCGAACCCTCCGATCCTCTCGCTGGCCGCCATCCGCGCTTCGCTCGCCGTCTTCACCGAAGCGGGCGGCATGGAGCCCTTGCGCGAGAAGTCGCTCCGCCTCACGGCCTACCTGGAATGGCTGCTTGCGCGAGAGCTGGGCGATGCGATCGAGATTCTCACCCCGGCCGACCCGCATCGACGGGGATGCCAGCTTTCGCTCCGCGTGACATCGAGCTCCTCGGGAAGGGCCATCTTCGAAAAGCTCGAGGCCTCCGGCGTCACCGGCGACTGGCGCGAGCCGGACGTGATCCGGGTGGCGCCCGTCCCGCTGTACAACCGCTACGAGGAGGCCCACCGCTTCGTCGAGATTCTCCGACGGTCGCTCTAGTGATACAGAAGGCCAAGACATGAGCACGCCGGAAACCGAGGCCCCCTCCCCGCGTCCGGCATCGGGCCTGGCTCGCGAGATGGGGCTGCTCGGCCTCGTCGCCACCGGCGTCTGCTCGATGGTCGGCGCGGGCATCAACGTCATCCCGTTCATGATCCAACGCCACGCCCCCGGCATCGGCCCGAACGTGCTGTCCGCATTCATCTTCGCGGCGCTGCCGGCCGTTCTGGCGGGCCTGGCGTATGCGGTGCTGGCCTCGGCCATGCCGCGCGCCGGCGGCAGCTACGTGTACGCGAGCCGCGCGCTCGATCCTTACCTCGGCTTCGTCGCCTCGTTCTCGCAGTGGTTCTCGCTGTGCGTGGCGATCGGTGTCGTCTCCTACCTCATCGTCCCGTTCCTGCGGGACATCGCGGTGGCCGCGGGATCAACGGCGGTGGCCGCGACGCTGGAGACCGGACCGATCCGGCTGGCGATCTCTCTCGCCTTCCTCTGGGCCGCCGTGCTCGTCAACATCCGCGGCGTGAAAGTCTACGAACGCCTGATCGTTCCGCTGATGTTCCTGACGTTCCTGCTCGGCGGTGTCGTGATCGTCGCCGGGTTCTCCTTCGACCACGCCGCGTTTGCCGCGGCGCTGCTGGCGCGCGAGGGTCGCGCGGTGGCCGCCACCGCAGCGCCGCCGCTGTCGTGGTCGGTTCTGCTGCCGGCCTCGGCACTGATGTTCGCCTCGTTCATCGGCTTCGACTCGATCGCCCAGGCGGGCGGCGAGG
>JANMBR010000378.1:0-2029 GCA_031360505.1 Acidobacteriota bacterium | reverse complement strand
AACTAGGACACGATAAGCGTGATTTCGTTTGATGTCGCGCTCGCGCCGCACGCGTTTTTCGCCCTAAGTCGCACGAAGTACGTGCCCGCGCTGACGCCGGTCGCCGTCAGAGAGGTCGCCGGCCCCCCGAGGTCGTTATTGGCGAGATTCGATGCGCCCGGCGTGGAGCCGGCTTCGACGATATAGCTCGTCGGCGAGCCTGCGGCTGCAATCCACGATAGGACGACGGTACCCCCGCCGACCGACGCAGCAGTAAGGCCGCCCGGAGCTCCGGGCGGTGCGCAGCCGCGGCCCACCACGAGAGTTGCCTCGTTAGAGCCAGCGCTCATGCCCGCAGAATTGACCGCCTTCACACGCACGAAATACGTGCCAGCGCTGACCCCACTGGCGGAAAACGACGTCGTCGTCGTGCCGGTCGAGAAGTTCGCGAGGTCCGCGGCACCGGAGCTCGATCCCGCCTCGATAACATAGGCCGTTGGCGTGCCACCGGTTGTCGGCAGATTCCAGACGAGGGTGACGCTCGGTCCCGATGACGATGTGACGAGCCCTGATGGCGCTCCAGGTACGGTCGCCACGTTTGGCGTGAAGCCCAACGGACGCAATCTCCCAATCCACGCCGCAGATGAATCTTTATTGCCGGGTGGTCGGGAGGTGGCCGGCGTAATGCCCGAGACCCACACGCTTCCATCCACCGGATCGGTCGCGGCCCCGAGGACTACTGCGAGGTCATCCGTGGGTTCCTCCCAGACGCGCTGGCCCTGACGCAAGGTCTCCCCCTGCCGCGTGGTCCCCGGCGGGTCCGTCGCCAGCCGCCCGCCCAAGCCGCTGGACGGATACTCTGACGGCCCGGAGCGGCCATAGGTCAGCACCAGATTGCCTGCGACATCAACGATCCCGGCGGGAGCGAACAGCCAGACGCCCGGCTCGCGATGCACTCCGGCTTGAACGACGGTCACGTTGTCCGGCCATCCCCTGACGTCGATCTCCACCCACTGAATGCCGCTCGTGGTCCCCGCGGCGTTGCCGTCGCCCCATTCGAAGACCCAGAGTCTGCCGTCTCGGTAGGAAGGGTTGGCCGCAAGGCGGCGCCTCAGAGGCAGGCCGGCGCTGCCGGGCTGCGGCGCGCTCACGGCGTTATTGACGCACGGCAGCGGAGACACGACCTCGCGCGTGGTCAACACGGGAGCCGCTGGCAGACCCGAAACGACCCCGAGCAGCCACGACATCCGACCTCCGGCGCACTGGGATGCGATGTCATAAAAGACGCGGTCGGGTGCGCGGTCTCGAGCGGCCGTAACACTCGCCGGTCGGGCACGGAGGTTGCGATCGCTCGGTAACACCAGGTCTATGGGTGCAGTAAGGGGCAGGCTGCCCTGCATGAACGGTCGCTTGTCGAAGACCCGGATCGTGGTCCCGAGCCCAAGCGGACCGATTGATGTTCTTTTGGTGCGCTGCCAGCTGACGAGGAGTCTGTCGCCCGCAATGGCGAGGTGGTCGAAGTCGGCCTCGTCGACGCCGGCGTCGTTGCGATCGAGCCGGTAGATGTACCAATCGCGCTCACTGAGCGTTTCGGGCAACGATGTCTTCGATACCGCGATTAGGAGCTGCAGCCTGAGAGCGGTCGTGTCGGCCAACGCCATGAAGAAACGGCCGGCTTCTGGATCGAAGATGACGTCCTGATCCGTCAGACGGTCGACGGGCCCTGGCGGAATGGGATTCGCAAAGAACGTCCCGACCGGGACTTTGGCGAGCTGGCTCGCCGTGCTGTTTCCGGACGCCTTCCGAAAAAGCGTGACGTGGGAATGTCCGAACAGCACAACATGTCCCGGTCCAACCGCCAGCGGCGCGAATCCGCTCGGGCCGTTCGCGTCGACTCCAGGGAACCGCTCGAGCACCCTGAACGCCTCGTCGCCATTCGCCCGCGGCTGCACACCCGAAAGCAGTAAACCGGTGCGATTGCCTTGCGAGAGCACGGCGACGCCCGCACACAGGATGAACAGGGACGTGAGGTGAAGAAGCGGATGCAGTC
>JANMBR010000318.1:0-1784 GCA_031360505.1 Acidobacteriota bacterium | reverse complement strand
TAGGATGGCTAGTTGACCGGCTTCGCTCGAGAAAGAAGGCCCATGATCCTCTCGCGGACGCGGCCTAACACGCGCGTGCAGCGGACTCGCTCGTCGGCTTCGCCTCCTCACTCGCCGCTGACGCGCCGCCCGTTAGGCCGCGGGAAGTTATCAAGGAGGCTATCGTGAGAGTGATCAGATGTTTCGTCGTCGCTTGGGCGGCCCTGCTAGTCAGCATGTCGGCGCGAGCCGAGGAAAAGACTCCTGAACTACTCGCCGGGCTTGGGCCGGTTGGCGGCTTGATCGGGGCGACACTTGAGCCAGGCGTGCAGCGCTTTCAGGTGATCGCTGTGGAGCCGGAGGCGCTAGCGCCAAATGGCACGCACAGAGTTCTGGTTAGCGCAGAGACGTTAGTTCGTGCCGGCCAGACGCGTCAGCTCGTGGGTCGGCAGGGGGACTTGGAGTTAACGGGGAGCGTGACGGTGGAAGCATCCGGGAAGGTGATGTACCGCGCAACGCTGTCCCGCGGCGGTCAGCGAGTCGCGTCATCTTCAGCGTCCCTCCAGTTGGCTGGGCCCGGTGAGTAGCCCGCGGCCTAACACGCGCATGCAGCGGACTCGCTCATCGCCTTCGGCTCTTCGCTCGCCGCTGATGCGCTGCCCGTTAGGCCGCGTCAACTGGCAGCGCAGGCGGTTGGCCCTCGCATGCATTGCGCTCGGCGTCGGCCTGGGAGCGTGTAGCGTGGGTGCCAAGGTGGCACACGCTGACTTGTCGGAGCCCGGCGGGCATCTTTGGCAACCGGGCGTTCTCGAGACGAAGGTGGGAAATGTACGAGACATGAAGGGCGCCGGAAACGTGTCGCTAAGGATATATCCGGCAGAACTGAAGCAATTGTTCTGCGACCAGATTCAGACCGCCGTTCCCGGTCAGCTTGTCTGCCTTCAGGGTGACGCATGTGGTCGACTGAGTGTCTGGTTTTCGTCGGTCCAGATGCAATGGGCTTGCACCCACTGTGACCAATCCAAGGCCGGAGTCGGAATGCCAAAATACAGCGCGTATGCCTACGTGACCGTTCAGGATGGTTGCACGCAAGTGGCGGAATTCGAGTGGCGAGAGATGGGCGACTCGGAGGAGGAACTTACTCGTCATTGCGTGTCAGCGATTGTGAAGGCGTTCAAGGAGGCAAACACTTGAACCCTGGTTCGACGCGGCCTAACACGCGCATGCAGCGGACTCGCTCATCGCCTTCGGCTCTTCGCTCGCCGCTGATGCGCTGCCCGTTAGGCGTGGCGGGCTAACATGGCCTACGACACGATGGACTACCATCCGAGCCTCCACGATCCGTGGCTTCTCGTCGCTCTCGCACTGGTCGCGATTCTGGCAGCGGGCGTTACGTTCGTGGCGAGGCGGTCACGGCCTTGGATGATCGCAACTGGCCTTATGGTCGTGGCGGCCTCACCGTTTGTAGTCAGAGCGGCTCTGCACGGGCTGTACTCACTTGTCGATCCTGAAATCGAGCGCATGCTGTGCACTCATTACGTGCGTCATTCGATCCTTCCCGAGATCTCGGCGGCAGTAGGCTGTGCCCTAGCGCTCGTCGGTCGATCCCGTCATGTGGGTCCGTTGGTGAGCCATGGGTAGCCAGATGAGAGTCGCCAGGTTGAGTCAGGCCACGCCTAACACGCGCGTGCAGCGGACTCGTTCGTCGGCGTAGCCACCACACACCCCGCTGACGCGCAGCCCGTTAGGCGCCGGAATGGTCTTCACCGCAGTACTGGCTCTCACGGCAACGGTCACTCCAGTGC
>JANMBR010000302.1:0-1505 GCA_031360505.1 Acidobacteriota bacterium | reverse complement strand
CGAAGCCGATCTTCTCGGCGGCGAGGATGGTCGAGGCGCGCAGGGCCTCCATCGGGGTCATCGCCCAGTTCTTCTGCGTCGCCCCGTCGCCCGCCATCGCCCAGATCTCCCAGTGCGGCCCGAGCCCCTGCAGCTTGACCGTGGGCGCCGAGCGAGACGTGGCCGCCCGAGGAGCGGATTATCCGTCGCGCCAGCGGCGGGTTGTCAATAAGGAAGTGATCGGGGCGACAATGGAGCACCCATGCGGCAACGAACCCTGGCGATCCTGGCGGCCTCGGGACTGCTGCTGTTCGTCCTGCGCCACCCGCTCGAGCTGCGTCTCATGTCCCATCGCGAGGCTCCGCGGCCCAACGTTCTCGCCGAGCCCGCGCAGGCAGTTCGGGCGCGCGCCCCGTTCGATCACTTTGCCGGCGGCCGCCAGTACCGCCTGACGCCGCGGTTCCAATGGGACCAGTCGGCGCGCGTGGTGAGCGAGCAGCGGTATCGTTTTGGCGCAGCCGCCGCCCTCATCCCGGAGGACCTCGCCCTGGCCTGGGGACCGATCCTCGCGCCGCCCTATGCCGGCAAGATCTCCTATAGCCAGTACTCCCGCTTCTTCTTCTGGCGCACGAAGGACGGCACGCTCGACCGCGGCACGATCGTGTCGCACGCGGCCAACGTGCACGTGATTCCTCGCAGCCCGCGACTGCGAACGGCGGCGCGCTGCATCTCCGAGGGCGACGACGTCCGGCTCGAGGGCTGGCTCGTGGACGTGGACGGCGTCAGCGACCCCGACTTCCACTGGGGGACGAGCACCTCGCGCGCGGACGAGGGCCCCGGCTCCTGCGAGACGGTCTACCTCGAGCGGCTGACGATCAACGAGCGGGTGTACGAGTAGGGGAGGCCGAGGTCAGCCGGCATCCGGTATGCCGTCGAAAAAATCGACGACGCCGGTCTCCAGCGAATACTCGGCGCTGACGACGAGCAGGCCCTGCTGGATCAGTTCCTCGAGGACTTCCGATCCCTGCCGCAGATGGTTTGTCGAGACGCGGATGTTGGCTCGAACCGCCTGCCGCACCAGGGCGTCCGGATTGCCCGCGAGCTCGGTCGCCAGCAACGGTTCCACGGATGGCCGAATGCGATCGACGATCGAGCGCAGATTCCGGGACTGGTGATCCGCCGATTGCCGAAGCTCCTCCAGCGTCGCCAAAATGGCCCCGCACTGGGTATGCCCCAGGACCACGACGAGCCGCGTGCCGAACCGGGCGGCCGCGAATTCCACGCTGCCAACCTGCGATTCCGCGACGATGTTTCCGGCGACGCGGATGACGAACAAGTCACCGAGGCCCTGGTCGAAGACCAGCTCGGCGGGCACGCGCGAGTCGGAGCATCCGAGGATGATGGCGAACGGCTCCTGGCCCGCCGCGAGCTCAGTGCGTCGCGTCCGGCCCGTCAGCGTGTCGCGGCTCAGAGCATCCTCCGCAAAGCGGCGATTGCCTTCCCGCAGGCGTTCGAGGGCTTCTCGG
>JANMBR010000277.1:0-1679 GCA_031360505.1 Acidobacteriota bacterium | reverse complement strand
TTCGCCGCGGGGATCGCGATCGGCCTCGGGGCGACGATGCTCGTCCCGTCCATCGTGAGTCGCCGCATCGGGTTCGACTTCGCGAGGCCGGCCTCGGCCCTCGCCATCTGGAGCGGTCACCTGATGGCGGCCGTACTGCTTGCCGTCACCACCGCTCTGCTCATATGGATCCCCACGCGAATTGCGGGAGCCATGCCCCTCTGGAAGGACCTCTTCGCCAGCGCGGATCTCTCTCGCAGCTGGCCGCTTCTGGCCGCAGGCGGCTTGCTCGTGCTGTTCTCGGTCTCCCACGCCGTCACGCTCATGTTCCGGTCGCGTTCGAGTCTGCTCGCCGTCGATGCCGCCCTCGCTCTGGCAACCTGGTTCGGTGTTTCCGTCGCGGTCGGCCGCCTCCCGAACATCTTCGCGCAAGCGGCGATCTCGCGCATCGCCGTCTTTCTGGCCATCGCCGCAGCCGTCGCCCTCCTGGCCGCAGGCTATGCATCGCTCGCGCGGGGTCGGACCGAGATTCGCACGGCGCATCGGGCGCTGTCGCTCGTTCTCTGGACAGTCATCGGCGCGTCCGTCATCGCCGCGAACGGCTATTCGTGGTGGGTCATGTCGGCCCGGCCCGCCGACATCAAGAATGCGCTATGGGTCGTTCCCGCCGCCACCGGCCCCTGGGTCGAGGTGGGAGGTTCCGCGCGCGGCTCGCAGGCCACTTTTCTCTACGACGCAACGACCGGACGCTCCACGCGCACGGTCACCGTGGACTGGCGCGGTCCGGTCTTCTCGCCCAACGGCAAGCGCGCAGCCTGGATACGGGCCGACGCCCACGGCGGCCCATTCCCGATGTGGACATGGCGCCTCGACGATCCGAAGGCGCAGCCCGCGCCCACCCGGATCCTCTTGAACAGATACCCGTCGCTGCTCCAGCTATCGGCCGACGGCTCGCGCCTGGCGACAATGGAGAACGAGATCCTCTCGATCCACGACCTGGCTTCGGATACGACCCTGACCTCCGCGCGGATTCCCACTGCCGATCGTCAGGCCGTGCGAGGGCTCTTCGACGGCAACGATCGCTTCCGAATCTATCGCTCGGATGCCGTGACGTTCGAGATCCTCGAGCTCGACGTGCGCACGCGTACGCTCGCGAATGTCGGGAGGATCCCTGGATTGGACGACCTACGGTACTTCGTCACAGACCCGACCGGCAGCCGGGTCATCGCCGTCGACGGGCCGAGCCGGCGGCTGAGGCTCTACGACGGTCGCACCGGCGAATTCCTCGCGACCCTCGCCGACGGGCCCGCGCAAGGCCGGTGGCCGGGCTTTCTCTCCAGCGGCCGCATCGTCGTAACGGAGCGGACCGCCGAGGGCCTGCGGCTGCTTCTCTTCGGGGCCAGTGGCGAGAAGACGACGCCCATCCCGCTGCCTCCCGGATTTCACGCGGCCGCCGGCGGCGAGGTGAGGGCAGGACTGCTCGTCGTGGGCATCGCCGACAAGAAGTTCGACTACGCGTCGTGGCTCGTCGATCTCGACGCCTCTTCGGTGCGCAAGATCGCCGACGGCCTGCGGCCCGTGCGCGCCCTGTGGTGGCCAGTCGACGTCGGAAGCGACGCGACGCGGCTGTTCTACGGCCCCGGCCAGCGCTCGCTGGTCTACCTCGATGCCCTCACCGGCGAGCGGAAGGTACTTCTCGG
>JANMBR010000251.1:0-5303 GCA_031360505.1 Acidobacteriota bacterium | reverse complement strand
TTGACCGCCTCGACGCCGGCGTTGAAGGCCAGTACGGCCTGCTCGCTGCCGGAAGGGGCGGCCACGGTGGCGGCGGCGCCGCCGGCTGCGGCCTTGACCTCCGACGTCCTCGCGAGCTTCATGTCGAGCGTGCCCTGGTCGTTGATCGGGATCTTCTTGTCCTCGCTCGCGGTGACGAACCCTGCCTTTTCGAACGACACGTGGTACGGCATCGTGCAGTCGGGCAGGATGGTGCTGTACTTGCCTTTTGCGTCCGTCGTGACGGAGTGCTTGAAGGTGCCGAGCTTGGGCGTCGTGATGTTCACGGCGACTCCGTCCACGGGAGCGCCTGCCGAGTCGGTCACCAGTCCCAGCAGCCGGCATTGCGCGCCCGCATGAAGAAACCCGGCCGACAGAAACGCCGCGAGCGCCGCGGCCATCCGCATCGTGATCCTCATCGTCTTCTCCTCAGGGGCGGGATTTTGTCCCGGCCTTCCGCCCGTTCGTCCGGATTCTATGGGAGTCCGGCCCGACAGGGAAAACGAGAGCGGGGGCGAAGAGATTCCATGGGCGGCCGGATTAACGGCGCGGGGCGGCGGGCGGGGGGCTAGGGATCGCCTCGAGCACCTCGGCCACGGTCGCGTAGCGCCCCATGGGCATGATGTGAATCCCCCGGGCCAGACGAGCAATGCCCGCCGCGAGCTCGCGAGCGATCGCGATCCCCTCGGCCCTTTCGTGCTCCTTGCCTTTCTCGGCGGCCCGCCGCATCCGTTGCTGGATTGCGGCCGGGACGACGATGCCGGGGACCTCGTTGGCGAAGAACAGGGTCTGCTTGAGCGAAAGCAGGGGGATCAGGCCGACGAGGACGGGGATCGCGCGGGCCTCAGGGCGGGTCAGGAATCGCTCGAGCGCCTCGAGGTCGTAGACCGGTTGGGTTTGCGCGAAGGTCGCGCCGGCCTCGATCTTAGCGCGGATCTTCGAGAATTCGACCTCCTGGTCCGCTGCCGCCGGGTTGGCGGCGCAGGCCACGGCAAAGCGGGTCGGAGCGCCGATCGCGTTGCCCGCCAGATCCGCTCCCGCATTGAGTCCTTTCGCGATGCGCAGCAGCCCGAGCACGTCCACCTCCGAGACCTGCTTGGCCTGAGGGTAGTCGCCGATCTTCAGCGGATCGCCGCCGAGGCACAGGATCGCCTTGACGCCGAGGCCGGCCGCGCCGAGCAGATCCGACTGGAGCCCGAGCACGTTGCGGTCGCGCGTCGTGATCTGCACGACGGCGTCCAGACCCGTCTCGCGCTGGATCAGCGCCGCCACGGCGATCGACGACATGCGCAGCCGCGCCATGGGGTTGTCGGTCACGTTGACCGCATCCACGCCGCCCGACTTCATGAGGCGCGCCCCCTCGATCGCGGCGGAAGAGTCCGCGCCCTTGGGCGGCTCGACCTCGGCCGTGATGACGAACTCTTTCTCGTCGGCGAGCTTTCGCTTCAGGCGCGAGGTCTCGACGGCGGCCTCGGCGAGGTGCTCGATCTCGGCTTCGACGAAGACGGAGACCGGGCGCGCCGCACGGGAGCGCTTGGCGCCGGTGACCTCGCGCGCCATCGCGCGGATGTGCTCGGGCGTCGTGCCGCAGCAGCCGCCGACGATGGCCGCGCCCGCCTCGACGAACGCGGCCGCGTACTCCCTCAGGTAGTCGGGGGAGGAGAGGTAGACGTTGCGCCCGTGTAGGACGCTCGGGTAACCGGCGTTCGGCATGACGGAGAGCGGCGAGGCGATCGAGGCCGGAAGCTTCGAGAAAATGTCGTGGGTCTCCTGGGGCCCGAGCGTGCAATTCATCCCGACCCCGTCCGCGCCGGCCAGCACGAGGGTCGCCAAGGCGTGCGCCGCGCTCTCCCCGAACGCCGTGCGGCCGTCGGTCAGAAACGTCATCTGCGCGACGATCGAGATCGCAGAGGAGAGTCCCCGCACGGCGCGGACCGCCTCGGCTGCCTCGAGAAGGCTGCCGAACGTTTCGAGGAGAATCAGGTCGACGCCCGAGTCGAGCAGAACGCGCGCCTGCTCCTCGAAAATCTCGCGCACCTGCGTCAGGTGGAGCGACCCATAGGGCTTGACCATCGCGCCCAGGGGACCGATCGAGCCCGCGACGAACACGAGCTCGCCGGCGGCGGCTTCCCTCGCCAGGCGCGCGCCTTCGCGGTTGATCTTCTCGAGCGAGTCCGCCCACTCGTGCGCGGTGAGCTTGACGCGGTTGGCGTCCCACGTGTTCGTCGTAATGATTCGCGCGCCCGCGCCGATGTAGTCGTCGTGGACCTCGCGGACGGAATCCGGGTCCGAGAGGTTCAACGGCGACCGCGCCTGGTCGGGCGATGCGCCGCGGGAAGTCAGGAGAGTCCCGATCGCCCCGTCGGCGAGCAGGACCTCTTCGGCGATCGTCTTTCGGAAGTCTTTCTTCATTCGGCACTCAGCGAGAAAGCCTCTGGATGATACGGGATACAGGATTCGGGATACGGGATGGTCGGGATACGGCTAGAATCGGAGGGTCACATCGGGTCGGGCGTTCCCGTCGGCTCCTTCGCGAAAGGAGCCGGAAATGAACCCGATTCTCGCCTTCAGCCTGCTGCTGCTGGCAGCCGATCCGCCCGCTTCTCCCTGGGGCGAAATCCGCCTCACGATCTTTCGGGATCCCTACACGTCGAGTGATCAGGTCACGATTTGCCGCGTGCGCGCGGACAATCTCGGCGGCCGGAGCTGGTCGGGCCGGGCGCTTGCCTTCGAAGCCCGCGCTCTCGGCGGCGGCTCGCAGGAGCGCGCTCGGGGCCGGTTTGGCCTCGTGCTCGCGCCCTACGGGTCGCTCGAAACGCTCATCACCCTGCCCGGCCGCCACGACCGGTTCGAGGTGGTCCCGATCGAGCCGAAGGGCTCCTCGGGGGAGCGCGAACAAAAAGTGCGGCGCAAGCCCTTCCGGCGGCGGCCGAAGCCCCCGGCTTGAGGCCAGCCCGAAATTGATTCGATAGAATGCCCGAGCATGAAGGTTCTCGTCGTGGGTGGGGGCGGGCGCGAGCACGCCCTCTGTTCTTCGCTCCACAGGAGCCCGCTCGTCGAGGAGATCTTCTGCACTCCGGGCAACCCCGGCATTGCGGAGGTCGCCGACTGCCTCCCGGTGGCCGCGGGCGACATCGTCGAGATCGCAGACCTGGCCGAGACCCTCCATGTCGATCTGACGGTGGTCGGGCCGGAGCTGCCGCTCTCGCTCGGCATCGCCGACGAGTTCGTCAAGCGCGGGCTTCCGATCTTCGGTCCGTCGCGGCTGGCGGCGCAGATCGAGTCGTCGAAGGTGTTTTCGAAGGAGTTCTTCCGGCGCCACAACATCCCGACGGCCGAGGCGACCGTGTGCCAGACCTCCGAGGAGGCACGCAAGGCGATCAAGCAGTACGGCTTTCCCGTGGTGCTCAAGGCGGACGGCCTCGCGGGCGGCAAGGGCGTTCTCATCATCGAGAACGACGAGGACGCCGAGCGCGCGCTCCGGCTCTTCTTCCAGGAGAGGGTCTTCGGCGCGGCGGGAGATCGGATCATCGTCGAGGAGTTCCTGCGCGGGCAGGAGGCGTCGTTCCTCGCGCTCTTCGACGGCGAAGTTGCCGTGCCGCTTCCGACGGCCCGCGATTACAAGAAGGTCTACGACGGCGACCGCGGGCCGAATACCGGCGGCATGGGTGCGCACTCCCCGGCGGGCGTCCTGAACGCCGACGCGGCGTCGCAAGTCCTGAAGGACATCCTGTGGCCGACGCTGCGCGGGCTCCAGGCCGAGGGGCGGGCGTTTCGCGGCGTGCTCTATGCGGGGATCATGGTCACCGACACGGGCCCGAAAGTCCTCGAGTACAACGCGCGTTTCGGCGACCCGGAGACCGAGGTCATCCTGCCGCGCGTGACCACGGACATGGCCGATGTGCTCCTTGCCACCGCGACGGGCGGCCTCCAACGCTTTCTGCCGCTCGAGGTCAAGAACGAGGCGTGCGTCGGCGTGGTCCTATGCGCCGGGGGCTATCCCGGCAACCACGAGCGCGGCCGGCCGATCACGGGCCTGGCCGAGGCAGCGCGGATGACGGGCGTCGAGGTCTTCCACGCCGGCACGGCCCGCGACGGCGACCGCCTGGTCACCGCGGGGGGCCGCGTTCTCGTCGTGACGGCGACGGCGCCCTCGATGACCGAGGCGGCGCTGCGCGCCTACGAGGCGGCCGACCGGATCCAGTTCGACGGCAAGCACATGCGCCGCGACATCGCCGCCGGCGGCGTTCGCCCCAGCCGGATCTAGTCGAGCCGCACCTCGGCGGGAGCACCGGAGCGCAGCGGAGGCAACGGCCTAGAAGCCGAGACACCCCGCTGCACACCTCATGTCCTGGAAGCGGGTGTCCCCATTGTCGGTGTCCTGCGTCAGGATGAAACCCTCGATGGTCGGGGAGTTGGTCGTGGTGTTTCGTGTGTCAGCGAACACGATCACGGTGGAGACGCTGGTCGGCACCGCCGCCTCACTGAAAAGATCGTTGATGAGCCGCAACTCCCCCGGCTGGATGTCGCTGAGCGTGATCTGGTTTCCGACGGGTGCTCCGGTGGCTGCGTCGTAGAGGTTCACGTCGACCGTCACCGTGGCGGGGAATGGAGCGCCCAGGACGTCAGTGTTGTGGATTCCGAGCGTCGCACCGAGGGACCCGGCCTGGAGGCTCGGCGCGGGCACGGTGTCGTGCGCGGTGCCGACGAGCGAGGTCGTCGCCGATTCGAAGAAGAGCGAGGCGAGCTGTCCGCAGCCGACGGTGCCGCGCAGGGGATCGACCTCAGAGACGCGGTTGTACGTGCTCGCCGTGACGGTCCCCTCCCATCCGTTGCTGGATGGAAGGTTCACGAACTTGACGAGCAGCGTCCCGAGGGCATTCTGCTCGGCCCCTGGCGCCAGGCGCCCCTGATTGCCGAGGTACGAAACGATGTCGTCGGAGTGGAAAACGTCGAGGTGTCCGAGCGGGATCGACAGCTCCGTGGTGCAGCCCTGGAAGGCGTCGTTGACGGCGTAGCAATACTGAAGCACCGCCGTAACGCCGTCGGTCGTCGTGTTGTTCGCGATGTCGACGGAGGTCCGCACGTACGCATCGGGGAGGGCTCCCGGTGCCGCCTTGGTGTTCGTCGTCGTGACGGACGGGGCGGGGAAGCTCGTGGTGTCAAACCCGCCGGGCTCGTTGCCGGCGTTCTTGTGGTAGACCTTCGTGACGCCCGTGACGTTGTCCGTCACGGTCAGGTCGTAAATCAGATCGGTCAGATGCCCGTAGAAAACCCAGTACGAC
>JANMBR010000201.1:0-1821 GCA_031360505.1 Acidobacteriota bacterium | reverse complement strand
CGAAGCCCCGCAGGTTGCCGGGGGTCTTGTGGACCATGTCGTGGACGCGGTGCAGCTCGCCGTTGAAAATGATGAGCATCCCGCTCCGAAGCTGTGTCGCCGGAATCATTGACATGAGGGGCTCCCTACGAAAAGACGGCGAAATCTAGCAGAACCGGGCCAAAAGACAAAGCCCCGGGGCTGCCCCCGGGGCCAAAGCGAAGCAACGGGGCTGGAATCCTACTCTTCCAGGTCCGGGTGCCGTGCGACCGTCCGGGTCGGCCGGCCGGCTTCGGGTACGGTACGGGGCACCTGGGGCGCAAGCCGCGGCGCCCGCGGCATGGCCACCTGCATCCCCTTCGGAGACAGCGAGGTAGACAGCAGGTTCTGCCACATCCCGATGGAGTAGTTCCAGGGCCCTCCATCGATCAGCGACGCGGCGGGAAGGTCCGGCACGTTGGGCGTGAACAGGATCTCCGAGAAGTTCGGGCGCGGGTAGCTGGTGCCCGCTGCGGCGTTCAGGGTCTGGATGAAGACGTCGGCGATGATCCCGTATCCGATGGCGCTTGGGTGCACGCCGTCGTACGAGAAAATCCCACCCGTGATGAAGGACGTCGTGAGTCTGATCCCGCCGATCTCGTATCCCTCCTCCTGAAGGTGTCTCAGGGCGAAATTGGCGTCCACGAGGATTGCCCCATAGGTAGTTGCCGCCGAAGCGATGGCTTCGTTGTAGCCGTCGGTCGTCTCCTGAATGAGGGCGACATCGTCCGGGTAGAGCACCACGCCCACGTTGAGCGTGGCGGGCGGCGTGAATGAGCCGTGCGGCAGCGGCTGGCCGGTACCGCCGAGAGAGCGCGGGACACCGATCCCCTGGCCGAGCAGGGACGAAGCCGGCAGTGTGACGAGCGAGCCCGGCGGCAGCGGACAGCCCGTGTCGGGCTCTACGGGAACGCAGGGGAACGCGGCATCGCCCGGGCCGAGCAGCGGCACAAAATGGCCGTCGACGACCACCGGCAGCCGCGTGGCCGGATTGACGGCAATCGGCGGAATCGTCGTCGCATAGGGAAGCGAGCTCACGTCGGGGATGTTGAAGATCACGAGGGTCCTGCCCGTCGCGACCAGCCCCGCCATGACCTCGCTGTAACTCGAGGTGAAAGCGGGAACGGGCGTGAGCGTCACACCGAGAATCGCCACCCCCGCGCCCATGGCGTTCAGGGCGTCGTTGTTCCCGCCCCAGAACGCGACGAGGTCCGGCTCGAGCAGGTTCGCCTCGTCGACTGCGCTCATCCCGTAGAACGGCCCCCCGGCGAAGTTGCGCAGAACCTTGTACGCGATGTTGTCGAGGTCCGAGCTGCCCGGCACCGTCACCGTGAGGTCGACGAAGTCCGCGATGGTCGGCGACCCGTTGAATCCCAGGTTGTCGTAGGGTCGCGCCAGCGTGATGTTGGTGTTCGGCCCGACCATCGAGACGATGGTGAGCCCGATGGACGTGCCGTTGAAGGCCGCCCCGAGACAGGGATAGCTCGTCAGGGGGTTGGTCGCCGCGAGTTCCTCAATCCAGGGCTGCTCGAAACCCGTCTGGCCGAGGGACCTCGCGGCGAGCGCCACCCACGACCGCTCCTGGAAGCGCTGAACGACGCAGCCCGATTCTTCGCCGGCGATCAGACTGTCGCCCACCGTGACGAACTTGTGAAAGGTTCCCTGCGCGGCCGCCGGGACCGCGGCGAGGAAGACGAGTGCGGTCGCGAGAGAGACGGAGCGGAAAATGTTCTTGTTCATGGTTCTTGCCTCCCGCCTAAAGGGCCAGCCGGATGCCGGCCGTCAACACGAGGCCGGTCTCGT
>JANMBR010000133.1:0-16580 GCA_031360505.1 Acidobacteriota bacterium | reverse complement strand
CCACGACGAGCTCACGGACGATCTGGGGATCGGTCTTTCCGGAGAAGTCGAACTTGCCGCGGTCCTCGTGGTCCGGCGTGTAGTCCCAGCCGAAGGACGTCTTGAGCGAGAGCAGGATCGCGTCGCGCGCCACCCGGCCCGCCGAAAGGAGCGTCCCGTCGATGTCCCAGAGGACGAGGCGGTGTCCGTTGGCTGCGTTTTCCATGTCAGCTCGGATCATATTCAAAGCGCGCGCCGTGCCAGGCCAGTATGTCGAGCATCGCGTGTTTCCAGTAGCTCCAGTCGTGGCCGCCGGGCTCGAGCACGACGGTCGTCGGCACACCGCTGTCGTTCAACAGAATGCCGTATTGTGCCGCGACGCCGTCGAGACCGTAGACGTCCTCGGTCCCGGCGCGCAGCTCGACTTCGAAAGGCGCCGTTGCGAAACACAGGCCCCACAGGATGTGCCAGGCATCGTTGGCGTCGAGGGTGTTGTCCTGCCTCGACTTGCCGAACACGCCCTTCAGCGTGTAGCGGGCGACGACGCCGTAGCGCTCGAGCTCTTCCCAGCCGAACGGGATGAGCGCTCCGGACAGCGACGACACGGAGCCATAGAGCCCGGGGTGCTTCAAGGCCGTCTTGACGGCGCCGTACCCGCCCATCGAGATCCCGGTGATGCCGCGCGCACGCGGACCCGGCAGGACGCGGTACCGATCCTCGATCGCGGGCAGAAGGTCGCCCGCCAGGAACTCCTCCCATCGGCGTTTGCCGTCGTTCGAGTCGGAGAACCAGCTGCCCGGCGCATCCGGCGCAACGATCAGAAACTCCGGGAGTCGGCCGTCCGCCATGCGCGCGAGCGCATCGGCCGCGATCCCCCGGCGCAGGAGCGTGCGCCCGTCACCGTACCCGTCGTGCAGGAAGTAGAGAACCGGGTAACGGCGCCCGGGCGAGGACGGGTAGGAGGGCGGCGTCACGACGAGCACCTCGGCCGGTTCCGGCAGGCTCGCCGTCGCGATCTTCTCCAAGTGCACGTCGGGATCCGGCGCCGATGCGCCCGCCGCGATGGCAACGATCAGCATGACCACGACGCCGATCGCCCCGCGCTTCATCGAACGATCATATTTCCCCTCACGGGCGCGGCCCGACTCTCGACTACACTCTTCTGGAGTGCCCGAATTCAGCCGCATGCCCCGGGACCTTCAGCTGGCGCTGTCCGGCGACGGGTTTCGCCGCCGGCGCCGGCTCGTCCTGCCGCTGATGACGACGGACCCGCAGGGCTTCCCGCGCGTTGCGCTCCTGACGTTGGGAGAGCTCCGCGCCAACTCCGCGACCGGGCTCGCCGTCGCGGTGCTCGGGGGCAGCCGCACGGCCTTCAACCTCGTCCGCCGGGGCGTGGCGACGATCCTCTACCTGCACCGGCAGATGACGGCGTCCATCCAGGCGCGCGCCGGTCGCGGGCGCGTCTCGACGGCCGACTCCTCGCGCCGGATCTTCCCCCTCGCGATCGAACGCGTGCGCCTCGACCGGCCCGCGAAATCGGAAGGCGACGTTTCGCTCCTGACCGGGCCGACGTTCGCCGGACGCGACGCCCATCGCCTGTTCTCCGAGGAGCTCTTCGCAGAGCTCGGAAAGGCCGATGCCGAATGAGATTCCAGAATCGCACCGTCCTCGTCACGGGCGCCGGCCGCGGCATCGGCCGGTCGATCTCGCTGCGCTTCGCCGAAGAGGGCGCGCGCGTCGCGCTCGTGGCGCGCACGGCGGCCGAGATCGAGGAGACGGCGCGGCTCATCGGGGTTGCCGGCGGGCGCAGCCTGGCCCTCCCGTGCGACATCACCACGCCGGGCGTGGCGGAGGACTGCGTCGCGCGCACGGAGCGCGGGCTCGGGCCCGTCGACATTCTCGTCAACAACGCCGGCATCTTCGTGTGGCGGCCCTTCCTCAAGCTCTCGCCCGAGGACTGGGACCGCGTGATCGCGACGAACCTCACGGGCGCAGCGACCTTCTGCCGCGCCGTTCTCGCCGGCATGGTCGAGCGCCGTCGCGGCCGGATCGTCAACGTCTCGTCGATCCACGGCATGCGCGGCGACGCCAACGTCGTGGCCCAGAGCGCGGCGAAGTTCGGGCTGATCGGCCTGACCCAGGCGCTCTCGCGCGAGTTCCGCTCCCACAACATCGCCGTCAACGCCGTCTGCCCCGGCACCGTCGAGAACAAGAAGGACGAGGGCGCCGCCGAGCACGCCGAGCCCCTGGCCGAGAAGCTCTGGCCCCGCGACGTCGCCAAGGCCGTCCTCTTCCTCGCCTCCGACGACGCCGCCGGGATCACCGGCTCGGCTCTGGAGATCTTCGGCGGAACCCACCTGGTCATCCAGCCGTAGGGGTCTGACCCCCCGCAGGGAGTCTGACCCCATTGACACGGCCCGGTCCGCCATCCTGCCCGGGCTCGAGTTCCCCGTCGCGCCCGTCTTTCGGCCGATCTGACCGCCTCGGGTCCACGGCTTTCCCGCAACCGTAGGCCTCTTCCTCCGTAATACCCTCTCGGATGCCCCTCGGGCCACCACGCTTCACTTTCAACGGAGGAAATCGATGCTTCGACGCAAGGGTTCTTTCGCCCTCCTGGCGCTGCTGGCCGCACCGCTCGCTTTCGCACAGACGCCGGCCCCGGCGCCCACTGCCGACGAGATCATCGCGAAGTACGTCAAGACGATCGGCGGGATGGAGAAGATCGAAGCCGTCAAGACGCTCACCCGAAGCGGCAAGTTCACCGGGGGCGGCGGGTTCGAGGCGAAAGTGCTCGAACAGAATGAGCGCCCGGACTTCGTGCGGCAGGAGCTCACGTTTCAGGGCATGACGGGCGTGACCGCGTACGACGGAAAGACGAGCTGGAAGATCTCGCCCTGGCAGGGCAAGAAGGATCCGGAGCCGCTCGGCGAGGACGAGCTCAAGGGGATCCTGGAGGACTCGGTCTTCGACGGGCAGCTCATCCACTACAAGGAGAAGGGCAACACGATGGAATTCGCCGGCAGCGAGCCGGTCGAGGGCACGGACGCCTGGAAGCTCAAGCTGACGCTCAAGAACGGCGACGTCCAGTACTACTACATGGACACGGACTATTTCGTCCCCATCAAGATCGAGATCAAGCGGATGATTCGCGGGGCCGAGCAGGAGGCCGAGATCACGCTCGGCGACTACAAGGAGGTCGCCGGCTGGTACCTCCCGCACTCGATCGAGCAGGGCCGCAAGGGCAGCCAGAACAGGGCCAAGACCGTGTACCAGAAGATCGAGGCCAACGTGCCGATGGACGAGCAGCTGTTCCACCAGCCCGCGACTCCGGCGGTGGCGAAGTGAGGGGCGGGATGAAGGCACGACGGCTGGTCGGAATCTCGGCGGGAATCCTCGGCGCCGCCCTGGCGGCCCGCGCGGCGCAACCCGCGGCGGCACCGGTCAGGGTGGACTCGGAAACGATCTCCGGCCTCGGCGCGCGCAACATCGGCTCGGCGACGATGAGCGGCCGCGTAGCGGCGCTCGACGCGGTCCGCGAAGGCTCGCGCCTGACGCTCTTCATCGGCGCGGCCTCCGGCGGCGTGTGGAAGTCCGTCAACGGCGGAACGACCTTCAAGCCGGTCTTCGACAAGCAGCCGGTGCAGTCGATCGGCGCCGTGACGATCGACCCGAAGAACCCCAAGGTCGTCTGGGTCGGAACGGGCGAAGCCTGGACGCGCAACAGCGTCTCGATCGGCGACGGCATCTACAAGTCGGTCGACGGCGGCGAGAACTGGTCGAACATGGGCCTCGGGGGCACGGAGCGGATCGTGAAGATCCTCGTCGACCCCGCGAAGCCCGACACGGTCTACGCCTGCGCCCCGGGCAAGCTCTGGTCGGACAGCGACGACCGCGGCGTCTACCGGACGAGCGACGGCGGAAAGACATGGACGAAAGTCTTGAAGGGCGGCAACCTCTCCACCGGCTGCTCGATGATCTCCATGGACCGACAGAATTCGAGCACGCTCTTTGCCGGAATGTGGGACTTCCGTCGCAAGGGCTGGACGTTTCGCTCGGGCGGCGACAGCCCCGATGCCCCGAGCGCGAGCGGGCTCTTGAAGTCGACCGATGGCGGCACCACGTGGACCGATCTCGACGAGAAGAGCGCGAAGGGCCTCCCGTCCAAGCCCTGGGGCCGCGTCGCGGTGTCGGTGGCGCCCGGAAAGCCCAACGTCGTGTACGCCTTCATCGAGGCCGCGATCCCGAAGAACGGCCTCTACCGCTCCGACGACGGCGGCGCGACCTGGCAGGCGATGGACCGCAGCCAGTGGATGACCTGGCGGCCGTTCTACTTCGCCAATCTCATCGTGGATCCGAAGGACGAGAACAAGGTCTATAAGCCGGATGGCCCCCTCCTCGGCTCGACTGACGGAGGCAAGAGCTTTTCCTCGATCGGCGGCGGCGCGCACGGCGACTTCCACGACGTCTGGATCGATCCGGACAACACCGATCACCTGATCGCGGGCGACGACGGCGGCGTCTGGTATTCCTACGACGGCGCGAACACGTGGTGGAAGGCGGAAAACCTGCCGATCTCGCAGTTCTACCACGTGAGCGTCGACATGGACATGCCGTACAACGTGTACGGCGGACTGCAGGACAACAGCTCCTGGGTCGGCGCCTCCGCGTATCCGGGCGGCATCGCCAACGCGCAGTGGGAAAACATGTACGGCGGCGACGGCTTCTGGATGTTCGCCGACACGTCCGATCCGACGTACATCTACGCCGAGTCGCAGGGCGGCGAGATCGGCCGCATCAACCGCAAGACGCACGAGTCCCGGCAAATCCAGCCCCTGCCCGAGTACAAGGAAGGCAAGCTGCGCTGGAACTGGAACACGCCCATCCACCTCTCCCCAACGCAGAAGGGAACGGTCTACATCGGCTCGCAGTTTCTCTTCCGCACGCGCGACCACGGGCAGACCTGGCAGCGCATCTCGCCGGACCTGACGTCGAACGACCCGGAAAAGCAGAAGCAGGAGCAGTCCGGCGGCGTCACGATCGACAACTCCTCGGCCGAGATGCACGAGACCATCTACGCGATCGCCGAGTCGCCGAAGGACCCGAATCTCATCTGGGCCGGCACCGACGACGGCAACCTGCAGATCTCGCGCGACGCGGGCAAGAGCTGGAAGAACGTCATCGGCAACATTCGAGGCCTGCCGAAGAACGCCTGGGTCTCGTCGCTCGAGGCCGGGCACTTCGACGCTGGTGTCGCGTACGCTACCTTCGACCTGCACACGTTCGGCGACATGAAGCCTTTCGTCTACCGCACGACCGACTTCGGAAAGACCTGGACGGCGCTTGCGCCCTCCGACGGCTCGATGAAAGGCTACGCGCACGTCGTCAAGGAAGACCTGAAGAACCGCGACCTTCTCTTCGTCGGCACGGAGCTCGGCCTCTGGGTCTCGCTCGACGGCGGAAAGCAATGGGCGCAGTACAAGGGCGGTGATCTGCCCAACGTCGCCGTGCGCGACCTCGCGATCCATCCGCGCGACGCATCCCTCGTCGTCGCCACCCACGGCCGCGGCATCTGGATCGTGGACGACATCACGCCGCTGCGCTCCCTCACCGTAGACATGCTCGGCCGCGAGGCGGCCTTCGTGCCCGGAAAGCCGACCGTGCAGCGGCTCATCGCCCAGGGCGGCTGGGGCAACGGCGACGCCGTGTTCGAGGGGCCGAATCCCCCGGGCGACGCGGTCATCACTTATTACCAGCAGAAGCGCCACATCTTCGGCGACCTGACGCTCGAGATTTTCGACAAGGACGGCAAGAAACTCGCGACGATCCCTTCGAGCAAACGTCGCGGCCTCTCGCGCGCGAGCTGGCCCATGCGATTGAACCCCCCGCGCACCCCGGCGGCGGCGACCGCGGCCGGAGCCGGCGTCGGCCCGCGCCTGGTGCCGGGCACGTACACCGTCCGGATGACCAAGAATAAGCAGACGTACACCGAGAAGCTCGAGATCGTCGCCGACCCGCGCTCGAAGCGCACGGCCGAGGACCGCCAGGCCGAGTTCGACCTCGCCATGAAGCTCTACCGGATGCTCGGCGACATGACCTTCACCGTGGACCAGATCAACGGCGTCCGCTCGGAGCTCGAGGCGCGCGCCGCCAAGCTGCCCGCCGGCGACCCCCTCGACGCGAACCTGCGGGCCGCCGCCGGACGGGCCGACGCGCTGCGCAAGAAGATCGTCGCCACGACCGAGGGCGGAGCCATCACCGGCGAGGAGCGCCTGCGCGAATACCTCGCTTCGCTCTACGACAACGTCGTTTTCTACGAAGGCCGCCCCTCGCAGACCCAGGTCGACCGCGCCGCCGCACTCGGCCGCGAGCTCGGCGACGTCGGGCACGACTTCGACGCCTGGGCCGCGAAAGAGCTACCCGGCCTGAACACGGCACTCGCGGCAAAAAGCCTGCCCCCAATCCAGCTGCTCACACGAGGAGACTGGGAGAAACAGGGCGAACGAGATTAGCCACGTCCCACCCCGGAAGGGGTCTGCCCATAATTGACATCTGATGTAACGGTGATTAGCATCATAGCATCATGACGAGAACGACAGTCGACATCGACGGGCCGGTGCTCGAGGGCCTGAAGCGAATCCAGAAGCGCGAGGGCAAGAGCCTCGGGCGCACGACCTCTGATCTTCTGGCGGAGGCGATTTCGCGCTACGGCTCGGGGCGCGGGAAGCCGACGAAGTTTGACTGGGTTTCGCGCCCGATGAAAGCGCGCGTGGACCTCGCCGACAAGGAGGCCGTTCGCGCGGCCGCCGACGCCGGGCTGCTGCCGCATCCGCGAAAGCCCCGGGCTTGAGCTACGCGATCGACGTCAACGTCCTGCTCTACGCTTCGGACACGGCTAGCCCGTTCTCGACGAGGGCGAGGACCTTTCTCGACGAATGCGCTGCCGGTCCGGAAGTTCTCTGCCTCGCCTGGACGACGGTCGCAAGCTACCTGCGCCTCTCCACCCACCCGGCGATTTTCGCGAACCCGCTCTCGCCCGAGGATGCGGAGCGTAACGTCGAGTCGCTCCTCGGCCTGCCCCACGCGCGCGTCCTTTCGGAGCAGGAGGGCTTCTGGAACGTCTACCGCGGCGTCACGCGAGGCCTGGCGGTACGGGGCAACGACGTGCCCGACGCGCACCTGGCGGCGCTGCTGCGGCAGCACGACGTCCCGACGCTGCACACGAACGATCGCGACTTCCACAAATTCGGCTTCCTGAAGGTCCGGAACCCCTTCGACGAGAAGCGGCGTTAGCTAACGCGCGGAGGCGGAGTACCGGAGGATCGCCCCCTTCGGCCCGACGGCCCAGCCGGTGCGGGCGTCGGAAAATGCGACGGCGTTGACCGGGACGTCGCCGAGCGGCGACCAGGTGCGGCCGCCGTCGCGGCTGATCGCTTCGCCGGCGAGACCGGCGGCGATGAGATCGGAAGTGGTTCCCGGGATCGCGACGACCGCGGACATGAATCCCGAGGCCGAAATCGGCGCCGCGACCCAGGTCCTGCCTCCGTCTTCCGTGCGCACGCCGTTCAAGCCGACGAGATTCGCCTGCTTGTAGTCCCCGCCGGCCGCGAAGCCGTGTTTGGCATCGAGAAAGGCGACCGAGAAGAGACCCGAGGACGGGTTGCCGGCCGGCACGGGCGTGATCCACGAGCTCCAGTTCTGCCCGCGGTTGACGGTGTGGAAGACGCGCGAGACCTTCGCACCGCCGGTCACGAACCACGCGCTGTCCGAGCCCCTGGCGACCGTCAAGCAGGTGCCGCTCGCGGCGAAGGCTCCCTCGCCCGCCATCGCGTCGGCCATGGCGAAGCCGCTCGGCGCCGCCCACGTCGCGCCGCCGTCGTGCGTGACGCGCACGACGAAGCGGCCGTTGACCGGGTCACCCATCACGATTCCGTTTTGTGCGTCCCAAAAAGCGATCGCGTCGTAGAACCCGTCCTTGTCCGGGTTGGTATGGACGAGCTTCCAACTCGTCCCGGCGTCGGTCGAGCGATAGATGCGTGAGGCGTCGCCGGGCCCCGCGCTCATCAGCACGACCGTTTTCGCGTCGAGCGCCTCGACGTCTCGAAAATCGAGCGCCTCGCCGTCCGGCACGGTCCGCTTCTCCCAGTGCTCGCCGTCCGTCGTACGGAGCACCGCGCCGCCGGCGCCGCTCGCCCATGCGTGCTTCGCATCGAGGACCGAGAGTCCGCGCAGCTCCGCGGTCGAGCCGCTCGACTGGGGAACCCACGCGGCCGCGAGCGTCGCGGCAAGAAGCAGCGCGTTCATTTTTCCCAGAACATCCGGATCGATACGAGGATCAGGAACCCCGCGAACATCCGCCGCAGCATGAGGTCCGACACGGGCTGGACGAGCCGCGCGCCGAAGTAGGCGCCGAGAAAGAGCCCGGCCGCGATGAGCGCGGCGTAGCCGACGTTGAGATTGCCGTTTTTCCAGTAAACCCACGCGGAGAGCGCGCCGACCGGAAGCAGGAGGGCCCCGAGCGACGTACCGACGGCGGCGTGCTGCGACAGGCCGTAGAAGAACACGAGCGCCGGAACGATGATGAGGCCGCCGCCGATGCCGAACATGCCGGCGGAAATGCCCGCCAGCAGGCCGATCGCGAGCAGGCCCACGATCTGCATCATCAGGCCTGCCGACCGCCCCCGGAGAGCATGAGGCCCGTCTCGTGAGCGTCGGCTCCCCCGCGGATCAGGAGCGCTTCGTCCGGGGCGTTCGTCGTGATCGAGGCCACGCCCGAGAGGATCAGCTTGCGGATCTCGTCCGCGTCGTCGACCGTCCAGGGATGGACCGAGAGCCCCGCCGCCGCGGCTTGCGACAGCAACGCCGGCGAGACGAGGTCCCGCTTCGGGCCGATGGCGTCGACGGGCGGAAAGAGGGGTGTGGGCTGCGCCGGCGATGGCAGCGCGACCGGGTGGTCGAAGAGGAAGCTGGTCGCGATCTCGGGCCCCGCCTCGCGCATGCGCTTCAGGAACTCGGCATCGAACGAGGCGACGAGGCAGCGGTCGGCGACGCCGAAAACGCTCGCGAGCTTCGCCACGCGGCGCGCCATCGTACCGTGCTGCATGCCCGCCCCGCCCTTGACCTCGACCACGTATCGCTGGTTGCGTCCGTAGCGGTGGAACACCGTCTCGAGGCGCGGGATCCGGTACTCGCCGAACTCGGACGGGATCGAAAGCCGCTCGAGCTCGCGCCAGGTAAAGCTGCGGACGGGAATCCGCTGCGTGCCGAGGACGACGTCCTCGTCGTGGAAGAGCACCGCCTCGCCATCCCGCGTCTGACGCACGTCGAACTCGACGGCGTCGACGTGGAAGGTCTCGGCGAAGTCGAGGCTCTCGATCGTGTTCTCTCGCGCGCGCCGGGGCGCGCCGCGGTGTCCGACGATCCAGGTGCCGTGCGGCTCTCTCCACTGGCTCATGCGGCCCGCATTATGTACGAGGGACGGCCGCGGCGACCTCCTCCAGGATCGCCGAAAGGGCCGCATCCGGGTCGCGGGCCCCCGTTACCGGGCGGCCGATCACGAGGAGATCCGCTCCGGCGGCGATCGCGGAGGCGGGCGTGGCAATACGCTTCTGGTCCTGAACGTCGGCCCCCGCCGGCCGGATGCCCGGGACGACGGTGAAGAACTCGGGTCCGCATGCCTCCCGGATCGCATCGAGGTCCACGGCCGGGCAGACCACACCGTCGAGGCCGCAGCCCTTCGCGAGCAGCGCGAGCTGCAGGGCGATGTGGGCGGGCTCCCCCGCCATCGGCAGCTCCGCGAGCGCGGGCACGTCGATCGAGGTCAGGAGCGTGACGGCGATAAGGCGCGCGAGTCCGGCCCGCTCGGCCGCCTGCCGCGCGGCCTCGAGCATCGCGCGGCCGCCGGAGGCATGCACGTTGACCATCGAGGCCCCCGACCATGCAGCCGACGCGACGGCGCCGGCGACCGTTGCCGGGATGTCGTGGAACTTGAGATCGAGAAAGACTTTCGCGCCACCGGCCACGGCCGCGACGTCCGCGACGAGCGAGGGGCCCTCGGCCACGAAAGCCTCGAGGCCAACCTTCATCCAGCCGACGCGCCCGGCGAACCGCTTCGCCGCCGTGAGCACCTCGTCGCGCGTTCCGAAATCGAGCGCGATGCAGACCCGCTCGGCGCCCGGAGTGCTCATCCCTCGGCCCCCGCTTCTCCGCCGACGCTGCCCGCGCGGTGCGCGCGGCCGACGAGACCGGCGACCGTCGTCTCCTTCGTTTCGCAGTATGCCGCGAGCTCCCGCACGAGGCGCCCCGAGACGCCCGGGTCCTTGAAGCTCGCCGTGCCGACCTGCACCGCCGTCGCGCCCGCGGCCAGGAACTCGAGCACGTCGGAAAGCTCGGCGATGCCGCCGATCCCCATGAGCGGCACGCCGGGAAGCGCCTTCGCCACCTCGTAGACCATGCGCACGGCGATCGGTCGGATGGCCGGCCCCGACAGGCCGCCGGTACCGAACGAGATGCGCGGCCGGGCCGTCTCGGGATCGATCGCCATGCCGACGAACGTGTTCACGAGCGAAAGGATGTCGGCCCCGGCCTCGTGCGCCGCGCGCGCGGACAGGACGAGGTCGGGAGCGTTGGGCGAGAGCTTCACGATGAGCGGCCGCATCGTCGCCGCGCGCACTTTCGCGACGAGCGCGCGGGTCAGGGGCGGCGAATTGCCGAAGAGCATGCCTCCCTGGCGCACGTTCGGGCAGGAGATGTTCAGCTCGACCGCGGCGATTCCCTCCGCGCCCTCGAGAGCGCGGACGACCGTGACGTAGTCGTCCTCGAGGTCGCCCCAGACGTTGGCGATCACCGTTGCGCCGAGCGCGCGCAGCTGAGGAAGCTTCTCGGCGAGAAAGTTGTCGATGCCCACGTTCTGCAGCCCGATCGCATTCAACATCCCCGCGGGCGTCTCGCAGATGCGGGGCGGCGGATTGCCGGCGTGCGGCTTGAGCGAAAGCCCCTTGGTGCAGAGGCCGCCGAGCGAGGCGAGGTCCACGAAGTCGGTGAACTCGAGGCCGTAGCCGAAGGTGCCGGACGCGGTGGTGATGGGGTTCGCGAGCGCGAGGGGGCCGAGACGGACGCCGAGCGGCTTCGTCGTCACGCAATTACCCTTTCGGAAACGGTGCCGGCACAGCCACCGCGCCTCACCACTTGATCTTCTCCGGCGACAGAATAGGCCCCTCGCTGCAGGACACGATGAATGGCTTCTCGGTCCCCGGGATGACGCACCCGAGGCACGCTCCGAACCCGCACCCCATCTCTGCCTCGGTCGAGAACTCCGACGAAAGTCCCGCGGGCCGGACGACCTTCGCGAGCGCGGCGAACATCGGCATCGGTCCGCACGCGTAGACGCGCGCGTACGACGCGCCGCCCGAGAGGCGCCGCGCGAGTGCCTGCGTGACGAAGCCTTTTTCCCCAAGCGATCCGTCGTCGGTCGAGAGGACCACTTCGCCCGTCACCGAGCCTGCGAATCGCGCGGCGAGCGCGAGCTCCCGCGCGTTGCGGCCGCCGAAGTAGAAATCGCTCGAGACGCCGGCTCGCGCGAGGGCCTTCAAGAGCATCGGGAAGGGCGCCGCTCCGATGCCGCCCGCCACGATCGCCACCCGCGCGCCGCGCGCAAGGTCCGAGACCGTGAACGCATTGCCGAGCGGACCGAGCAATCGCACTGCCGAACCCTCGGGCAGCCGCTCGAGCGCGGAGGTCCCGCGGCCGATTGTCTTGAGCAGGAATTCGACCGTGCCCGCCGCCGGGTCCGCGTCCGCAACCGAGTAGGCACGCCGCAGGTACGGTTGGATCCGGTCGGGAACATCCACCATCGCAAACTGCCCGGCGCGGGTTGTCTGGGCGAGCTCGGGGCAGGAGAAGGTGACGGAAAAAAGGCCGGGCGAGAAGATCTGTCGTTGCAGCAGAGTCGCGCGGTGGTCGGCCTTCACCGAGGGCGCATTCTATGCGAGTCTGGAGTCGGGGATGTCAGGCCTCGGCGATCGTCAGCTCGACGACGTCCTCGCCGGCGCGCCGGGCCTTGCCGAAGCACTTCTCGCACAGCAGCCTGCCCTCCGATGCCTCGGCCGCCGGTCGCGCGTAGCTGCCGCACCCGTGGCACCGACGCAGCGCCCGGTGATGGGCGTTCACGTCCGCGGCCACAGGCGATTCCCGTTTCATCATTCGAACTCCTTTCGATGCACCATGGATGAAGCACGACCCGTACCCGAACCGCAAACGCTCACAGCGCGCCACTTGCGCGAGCCCGCCCGCCCCCGACGGTGTCGCCAACCCGACGGAAAGGTCCTCTTGTGAGGTCGGAAACTCTAAAACTGGCTGACCCGGTCGAGGGCCTTCCGGACGTGCGAGGCCTGCGGAAGGATGAAGTCCTCGACCTGGGGCTGGTAGGCGACGAATGTGTCCGTCGCCGCCACGCGCTCGACCGGTGCATCCAGATGCGAAAAGAGCTCGGAAGAGATGCGGGCGGCAATCTCCGCCCCGTATCCCCACGACATCGTATCCTCATACACGACCAGCGCGCGCGAGGTTTTGCGCACGGAGGCGGCAATCGCCTCCCAGTCATAGGGGTTCAGGCTGCGCAGGTCGAGGATTTCGACCGTTTTCCCGGTCGCCTCGGTGAACGCCTTGGCGGCCTGCCACGACCGGTAGACCGTCGCGCCGTAGGTCACGATCGTAACGTCCGCGCCCTCCTGGACCATCGCCGCCTTGCCGAACGGCACCATGTAGTCCGGGCCCGGGTAAGCGCCCTTATTGTGCGTCTGGCGGTAGAGGTGCTTGTGCTCGAGGAAGATCACGGGGTCCTCGCAGCGGATCGCGGTGCGCAAGAGGCCGTTGGCATCGAGGGCATTGGACGGCATCACGACGCGCAGGCCCGGGATCTGGGTCATGAGCACGGCGCCCGACTGCGAGTGGTACACGGCGCCGCCGCCGATGTACCCGCCGATCGCCACGCGGATGACGACCGGGCACGAGAACGTGTTGCCCGAGCGCCAGCGCATGTTGGAAAGCTCGTTGCGGATCTGCATGTACGCCGGCCAGATGTAGTCGTAGAACTGGATCTCGACGACCGGCTTCAATCCCCGGATCGCCATGCCCACCGCGCGGCCGACGATGTTCGCTTCGGCCAGCGGCGAGTTGAACACGCGGTCGCCGCCGTACAGGCGCTGCAGGCCCGCGGTCACCTTGAACACTCCCCCCTTGCCCTTGCACTCGGCGAGCACCGCGTCGCGCGAGGCGTCGGCCACGTCCTCGCCAAACATGACGATGCGCGGGTCGCGTTTCATCTCGTCGCGCATGCAGGCGTTCAACAGGTCCACCATCGTCGTCGGCGTCGTGCCCTCGGCAACGGCAGGCGCGGTCGCAAAGGCCGCGCCGGTGGGGTCCACGTCGGGCGAGTAGACGAAGTCGTAGGCCGACTCGGGCGCGGGCAGCGCCGCCGTCAGCGCTCGGTCAGCCGCGTCGTTGACCTCCGCATCCACCTCGGCGTGGAGCTTCTCGAGATCGGGCTCGCCCAGGATCCCCTGTTCGAGGAGCAGGCGCGAGAGCCGGTGCAGCGGATCCTTCTCGGCCTCGCGATCCCGCTCGGCCTTGGGCCGGTAGTTCGCCTCGTCGTCGGAGAGCGAGTGGCTGTAGGGACGCACGACGCGCGCGTGGACGAGCGCCGGGCCCATGCGCGTGCGGCAGTACTCCGTCGCGTAGCGCAGAGCGTCGTAGGACTCGAGGAAATCCGTCCCGTCGGCCTCCGCGACGAAGAGATTCGGGAACGAGCGCACGAGCTTCGAGATCGAGCCGCCGGGCGTATTGACCTCGACCGGGACCGAGATCGCGTAGCCGTTGTCCTCGATCAGGAAGAGGACCGGCAGCTTCAGGTTGCTCGCCGTGGAAAGCGCCTCCCAGAATTCGCCCTCCGAGGTCTGGCCTTCTCCACCCGAGACGTAGACCACCTCGTCGCGATGGAAGGCGCCGTTGTTCGCGAGCTCGGCGATCCTGCCCATCCGCCAGCCCGCTTCCGCGGCGCCGACGGCGTGGAGGAATTGCATCCCCGTGCACGAGGACTTGGAAATGATGTTCAGCCGCTTGTGGCCCCAGTGGGCCGGCATCTGGCGCCCGGCCGAGGCCGGATCGTCCTTCGCCCCGACCGACTGGAGAAACATCTCGTAGGGGGTTACACCCAGCTGAAGGATCAGCGCGCGGTCGCGGTAGTAGCAGTCGAACCAGTCGTAGCCGGGCTTCAGGATCATCCCGGCCGCCGTCGTGACGGCCTCGTGGCCTACGCTGTTGATTTGAAAGTAGATCTTGTTCTGGCGCTTGAGCTGGATTTCCTTGTCATCGACCTTCCGGGAAAGGTAGATGTTGCGGTAGGCGGCGACGAGCGTGGCCCGATCGAGCCCATGGTAGTTGTCGGTGCGGACCTCGGTCGCCATCGGAATCCCGAATATACCAAAGGGATTCAAGAGGAGGTCTGGCTGAACCTGACCCCGCTAAAAGAGCCTCAGAAGGCCCCAGAGCTCGAGGGCCGCGAGGCCCAGGGTGACGACGAGGACCAGGACCGCTTTCAGGTCCGGCCTCGGGTTTGAATGCAGACTTTCCATGGCTATGCTCTTAATGGGTAGCAGAACTCGTGCCACACATGAGAGTTACGAGTGTGACGGCCGGAACGTTTACTCCCGGCCCTTGTTATGCTCCTCGATCCATGACCGTTGCTGAGCGAATTCCTTCGTTTCCGTCATTTCGGCTGCACCCGGCCGCCCCGGACATCTCGTCGATCGACCCGCGCCTGGACCTCGAGTCGGAGATCCGCGCGCTCAAGAGACAAAAAAAAGCAGTGCTCCTGGCCCACTACTACCAAGAAGAGGCCATCCAGGACCTCGCGGACTTCGTCGGCGACTCCCTCGATCTGGCCCGCAAGGCGCAGGCGAGCGACGCGTCCATCATCGCGTTTGCCGGAGTCCGCTTCATGGCCGAGACCGCCAAAATCTTGAATCCGACCCGGAAAGTTGTATTGCCCGACTACGAGGCCGGCTGTTCGCTGGAGGACTCCTGCCCCCCCGACGCCTTTCGCGCCTGGCGCGAGGAGCACCCCGGCGCCGTCTCCCTGACCTACATCAACTGCTCGGCCGCGGTGAAGTCGCTGTCGGACATCATCGTCACCTCTTCGAACGCCGAGAAGATCGTGCGCTCCGTTGCGCCGGACAAGGAGATCCTCTTCGCGCCGGACCGCCACCTCGGCACGTTCCTGGCGAAGACGCTCAAACGCCCCATGACGCTCTGGCCGGGCGCCTGCATCGTGCACGAGCAGTTTTCCGAGCGCGAGATCGTGCGCTTGAAGGTCCAGCACCCCGACGCGAAGCTCGCCGCGCATCCCGAGTGCCCCGAGCCGATCCTCGCGCACGCCGACCACGTCGGCTCGACGCGCTCGATTCTGAACTACGTCACGACGGCGCCCTTCCAGACGTTCCTGATTGCGACCGAGGAAGGGATCATCCACCAGATGAAAAAGCTCGCGCCCGATCGCGAGTTCATCCCGGTCCCTCCCGACAACGGCTGCCGCTGCAACGAGTGCCCTTTCATGAAGCTCAACACGCTCGAGAAGCTCTACCTCTGCCTGCGCGACGAAAGGCCGGAGATCGTGCTGCCGGAAGAGATGCGCCTGGCGGCGGAAAAGCCGCTGCTGCGCATGCTCGAACTGTCGTGACGACCGGACCGGTATAACCTGTTATACTCCTCGGCCATGAAGACCGCCGTGTCCATCCCCGACCCGCTCTTCGCCGAGGCCGAGCGTGTCGCTCGAAGACTCAAGCTCTCGCGCAGCCGCCTCTATTCCGTCGCCCTCGAATCCTACGTCCGCGCACACGAACCTTCCGAGGTTACGAAGAGCCTCAACCGGGTCTATGGAAGAAAGAAGAATCGGCCCGATCCGGCGTGGGAAGCCATCGCGGCCGAAACCCTCCTGCGCAGCAAGTGGTGATCCGCCGGGGCCAGATCTGGTGGGCGAATCTCGGCATCCCGATTGGCTCGGAGGCCGGACATCGGCGGCCGGTCCTCGTCGTCCAGGCGGACGACTTCAACGAGAGTCGAATCGCGACGGTGGTCGTCGCTCCGATCACTTCGAGCGTCGGCCTCGCCCAGGCCAAAGGGAACGTATTCCTGGCACGAGGGGCCTCGGGCCTGAAGAAGCCGTCCGTTGTGAACGTATCGCTCGTCGCGGCCGTTGACCGGGCCCGCCTGACCGAGAAGATCTCGCACCTCGGCCCAGAGACGATGCGGGACGTGGAAGCCGGGCTGCGACTCGTGCTTTCCCTCTAGGAAATCGAGAAAGACGCGTCGCCGCGATGGAACCTCTGAACGGCGAGACCCTTGACGCACTCCTGCGCGCCTTCCTCTCCGAGGACGTGGGCCGCCGGGACGTCACGACGGAATCTACGGTCCCGCCCGGCACGCGGACGCGGGGAGAGCTCGTGGCCAAATCCGAGTGCGTGGTCTCCGGGTTGTCCGTGGCGCGGCGCGTGTTCGAGCTGCTCGACCCGGAGCTCGCGTGGGAAGAGGCCGCGTCAGCCGGCGCTAAG
>JANMBR010000047.1:0-3182 GCA_031360505.1 Acidobacteriota bacterium | reverse complement strand
CCTACGCGGGCCTGGTTCCCTGGACCTTCTTCGCGAACGGGCTGGCCCAGTCGGCCAACAGCCTGGTCGATAGCGCGAACCTCATTCGCAAGGTGTATTTCCCGCGTAGGCAAAGATCGGGTACGGGATGCCGTCGGACGGCATCTTGGCGAGCTTGCCGAAAAAGATGCTGAATACCACCATCGAGAAGAACGGCTGGATGATGGCCCAGGCCGCGCCCAAGACCGTCTGCTTGTAGCGGACCTTGATGTCGCGCCAGACGAGAAAGTAGAGCAACTCCCGGTAGTCCCAGAGGTCGTGCAGCCTCAGGCTGATCCAACCCTTGCTCGGGCGGATCACGATGGTGGGAATTTCGGGCTCGGAGGCCACGACGGAGCTCATTGGTTTGCCACCTTTATTGCGGAGCCTTTGGGGATGATCCCCCGCTCCGAACGCTTGTCTGTTCCATCAGATGTGAATACAGCCGGGTAAATCGATCCGCGGAGTGCTCGATCGAGAAGCGCTCCGCGATCGCGGGGCCGCGCGAGGCGAAGGCAGCTCGCGTCTTCGGATCAAGCATCGTCCGCATCGCCGCAGCGAGCTCCTCCTCGGACTCGGGCGCCACGATCAGGCCCCCATCCGAGCCCAGCAATTCAAGCACGCCCCCGACGGGAGTGGCGATCGACGGCAGTCCCGAAGCGAGGGCCTCGATCAGGGCGATCGGGAAGCCCTCGAAACGGGATGACAGGACGAACACGTCGATCTGGCTCAGGAAGAAGGGAACGTCGCGCTCAAAGCCCACGAGATGGAATCTGGGACCGATGCCCGCCTTCTCGATTTCAGCTTCCAGGAACTCGCGCAGCGGCCCGCCGCCCGCAATCACGAAATGAGCGTCGCTGCCCTCCTTCACGATCCGAGCCGCAGCTCTGACGAACACCTCGTAGGCCTTCTCGGGAACCAGCCGGCCCGCCGCTCCCAGCAGGAGCGCATCATGCGGAATGCGCCAATGCGCGCGCCACTCGGGGTCGCGCGGGCGTGGATGAAAGCGCGAAACGTCGGTCCCCCCGCGCGTCACGTGAATTCCGTCGGGATGGTCCAGACCGCGGGCCCGGAAGTCCCGCGCCAGCTCTTCAGCGACGGCCGTGATCGCGCTCGGCCGGCTGGCGGCGAGCCGCGTGACGCGCCGCCACCTTTCGAGCTCCCGGCCCTCCGGCCGGTACTGGCCGTGGATCGTCCATACGAGCGGGAGACCCGCGCGCCGCAGGACTCCGTCCGCCTGGAGGTCGATCCTGTGGGACACGTGGGTGTGAACGAGGTCGGCTCGCAGCCGCCGGAGCACTCGCGCCAGTCGAAACGGAAGCGTAAACGCGAGCCTGTGCCGGAGCCACTGTGACACGCGGTAGGAGCCGAGGTCGAGCGAGCCGGGCCAGGGCACCGAAATCGAGTCCACGGCGATGCCCGCGTCCCGGAAACGCTGCGCGAATTCCTCGCGCCCCGCAAACAGGCAGAGCATGCTGTGCCGATAGCGGCGACCGGCGGGCGAGGCCGCCAGGTCGAAGATGAGATTCTGAACGCCTCCGGTTCCCGGCGTTCCGACCACGTGGACGACATGCGGCCGCGCAGCCTCCGGCGCACCGCTCTGCGCAGCGGCGAAATCGCCCGGGTCGCGAGGGCGTTTGAGCGCTTCGGTCATGCTCTGGAACTTTCGCAAAGGCCGGCAAGACCCACGGGAGCGACGCTGTAACGGGCATGGAGGTGCTCGAACAGGTGATCCAACCCATCGAGGAGCCCGCGGACCTCTTGCTCCGTCTGGGCGTAGGGGCTGGCAGCGGCGATCACCTCGACGCTGTGGAACATCACGTTCAGCACGGGCGTGGAGCCCGGCTCCCAGCTCGCGATCACCGCGTCCGCCCACGAGGCAAGCTGCTCCGGCGTGCCGCGCAGGGGCCGCACCCACATCTTCTCGATCGGCCCCCCGAGCAGCATCCTCATCGGAGTCTTGTTGACGGCGCGGTCGCTCAGAAGCCGCAGAAGAAAGGAAGGCCACCGGGCCACAGCCGGAGCGAGAATGGTCACCGGGACTTCCAGCAGCCGCAGCGACCCCGCGCGGCGAGGGTCCTCCGCCGACGGATGGTACGGGGCGAGCGGCGCTCCCCAGTAGTTGCTCGAGAGCCCCCCCCGATACTCGTTCGTCCGGAACGGCGTGACGCTCGAGTCGACGCGATAACCGAACTCTTCGAGAAACGTCAGGCTGCGTGGGCCCAGGGCGAATCGTCCCGCCCGGAAGCTCAGCGGCCGCTGCCCAATTCGCGATTCGAAGAGCTCGGTGAGGTTCTTCAACTTCTGGCGCTCGACCTCCGGCGCGTATGCGATTTGGGGAGTGCTGGTGAGGGGAGCATCGAAATCGGCTTCCGGCTCGATGAACTCTCCGTGAAGGTGCGTGCCTAGCTCGACGTCCTCGAGACTTCTTAGTACGGCGACGCACTCCGAATCCTGAAGAATCTCCGGGCTCACGAGGTACGTCGGAACGAGTCTGTGCTTGCGAAAGAACGGCGTGAAGATCTTCGGGATCCCCTCCGTCACGGAGCGAAAACCAAGGGGAAACTGAGTCTTCCATCCAGGCCCCTTGTCGCACTCGGTGTCGATGCTGACGACCACGAAGATCTTGCGCCGCGCCGCGGCGGGCTGCGGCCGGGGCATCGCTTCCACGGACGAGGACGGGCTCGCCATCACACTACGCCTTTGAGGAACTGGCGCATCGTTCGACCGAGGGCGTCGCGCCGGGAGATCGCGGTCGACCAGCGATCGCGTCCGCTGCCGAGCGCGAGACGCACGCGCTCCATCGCCATGCCGACCGAGCCCGGATCGAGCGGCACCGACAACTCCATTAGGCCCAGCGTCTCCGCGAAGCCGAAGTTGCGCCCGTCCGCCAGCACGGGAATGGGCGGGATCCCGAAGCCCAGGCCGGCGATCCCGGCGTGCAGCCGGAAGCCGACGATGACGTCGCATCCCTGGACCACCTCGAGCATCCGCTGGGGATCCCTCTCGTAGACGAATGCCTGTCCGAGGAGCTGGCGCGCCAATGGAATGTCTCCCGCGTCATGGACGAGCACGCGAGCCTCGATCCCCTCGCCGCGGAGGGCCTGCAGCAGGCCCAGAAAAAACTTCGTCATGAGGCGGCGGCGCTGATGTGTGGGGCTCCG
>JANMBR010000032.1:0-3249 GCA_031360505.1 Acidobacteriota bacterium | reverse complement strand
AACTGGATGTTCGAGCCGCCCGTGTCCACGCCGACCTTGCGGATGACGGCCTTGGCCTCGTCGCGCATGGCCTGGTACTGCCGGTCCGAGAGCGTCATCTGCGGGGCGACCGTGATCGAGTCGCCCGTGTGGACTCCCATGGCATCGAAGTTCTCGATCGAGCACACGATGATCACGTTGTCCGCGGTGTCGCGCATGACCTCGAGCTCGAATTCCTTCCAGCCTTCGACCGACTCCTCGATCAGGACCTCGTGCGTCGGGGACTCCGCCAGGCCGTTCTTGACGATCTTCCGGAAGTCGTCCGGGGTGCGCGCCACGCCCCCTCCCGATCCGCCCATCGTGAACGAGGGGCGGATGACGAGCGGCAGGCTGATCTCCTTTGCGATCGCCTCGGCCTCCGCGAGCGTGCGCGCGCGGGAGGACCGGGGCACTTCCGCGCCGATCTCGAGCATCGCCTTCTTGAAGAGATCGCGGTCCTCGGCCAGGCGCATGGAGTGCTCGTTGGCCCCGATGAGAAGCACGTTGCGCTTCTCGAGCACGCCCCGCTCGGCCAGCGCCAGGGCCAGGTTGATGGCAGTCTGCCCTCCAACCGTCGGCAGGATGGCGTCGGGCCGCTCGCGATCGATGATCCGCTCGAGGAAATCCGGCGTCAGCGGCTCGATGTACGTCGCATCGGCCAGCTCCGGGTCCGTCATGATCGTCGCCGGGTTCGAATTGACGAGGATGACCCGGTACCCCTCGCCGCGCAGCGCGCGCACCGCCTGGGTTCCCGAGTAATCGAACTCGCACGCCTGGCCGATGACGATCGGCCCCGACCCGATGACGAGGATGCTCTTGATGTCGTCGCGCTTCGGCACCGGGGCGGGAGTATAGCGGGGAGCGGAAGCGATAAACTGCCCCGGGCCACCGCGCGCGGGGCCCCAAAACGATGATCGGCCAAACGGTTTCGCACTATCGCGTGCTCTCGAAAGTGGGCGGCGGCGGCATGGGCATCGTCTACGAGGCCGAGGACCTGAAGCTCGGCCGACGCGTCGCGCTCAAGTTCCTTCCGGAGGAGTTGGGCCGGGACCCGCAGGCGCTCGAACGGCTGCAACGCGAGGCCCGCGCGGCATCCTCGCTCCAGCATCCCAACATCTGCACGATCTACGACGTCGACGAGCACGACGGGAAGCCCTTCATCGCGATGGAGCTGCTCGAGGGCGAGACCCTGCGCGACCGTCTTTCACCGGGAGCCCTGAAGCTCGACACCCTGCTCGATCTCGGGACGCAGATCGCCGACGCCCTCGAAACCGCCCACGCCCGCGGGATCATGCACCGCGACATCAAGCCGGCGAACATCTTCATCACGAAGCGGGGACAGGCCAAGCTGCTCGATTTCGGCCTGGCCAAGCAGGCGGACTCGGCCGCGGGCAGCTCCGGCGGCAATACGGCTCAACCCACGGCGATGGCCGAGGAGCACCTGACGAGCCCCGGGACCGCCATCGGGACGGTCGCGTACATGTCGCCCGAGCAGGCCCGCGGCGAGGCGCTCGACGCGCGCACCGACGTCTTCTCCTGCGGCGCTGTCCTGTACGAGATGGCCACGGGCAGACAACCCTTCAGCGGGAATACCTCGGCCATCATCTTCGAGGCGATCCTGAACCGGGCCCCGGTGTCCCCGGTGCGACTGAACCCGGAGCTGCCGGCGGAGCTCGAACGGATCGTCAACACCGCTCTCGAGAAGGACCGCGACCTGCGCTACCAGAGCGCCGCGGAGTTGAAGACGGACCTGAAGCGGTTGAAGCGGGATTCGGACTCGAGCCGCAGCGGAAAGACCGCGGCTGCAACGCCCGTCGTTGCGCCGCCGGGGCGCAGACGAATCGCCGCGATCGCCGCGACGATCCTGATCGCAGCGGCTGCTGCGGGTTGGTGGGCAACGCATCGCCGAGCTTCCGGCTCTTCGGGTCCCCGCGGCCAGACGACGCTCGCCATCCTGCCTTTCCAAAATCTCTCCGGCGACCCGTCGGCCGACTACCTTCGCCTCGCGCTTCCCGACGAGATCTCCACGACGCTCTCCTACATCCCCACGCTCGCGATCCGCCCGTTCGCCGCGACACAGAAGTACGCGCAGGGAAACGTGGATCCGCAGACGGCCGGCCGGGAGCTCCAGGTGGCGGACATCCTCACGGGCCACTTCCAGAAAGAGGGAGATCAGCTCCGCGTGACGCTCGAGGTCATCGACACCGAGTCGAACCGCCTGCTCTGGCGCGACACCTCGAGCGCCAGGGCGAGCGACCTGATCGGCCTGCGCGAGCAGATCGCCGCGCGTCTGCGGCAGGGACTGTTCCCGTTGCTCGGCGGCACGACGGAAACGACCGGGGCGGCCACGAAGCCGAAGAACCCCGAGGCCTACGACCTGTACCTCCGCAGCAAGCCCGCCACGAGCGATCCCCAGCCGAACCTGGAAGCGATGGCGATGCTCGAGCGCTCGGTGGGCCTCGACGCGGATTACGCGCCAGCCTGGGCTGCCCTCAGCCACCGCTACTACTACGACGGCTCGGCCGGAAACCTTGCCTCCTACCCGAAGGCGACCGCGGCGGCAGAGCGGGCTCTCGCCCTAGACCCCAACCTCTCGGAGGCAGCCCAATACCTCATCGTCATCGACACGGAGAGAGGAAATCTCGTCCGGGCCGAAGCGAAGGCCAGGGAGTTGGTCCGTATCCGTCCAAACGATCCGCGCGCTCACTTCACCCTGTCCTACGTGCTGCGCTACGCGGGCCTCCTCGAAGACGCAGCGCGCGAATGCGACGCCGCTCACACCGCAGACCCCCGAAACCGGGATTTCCGCTCCTGCGCAATCGTGTTCACCCAGCTGGGAAAGTACGAGAGGGCGCGGGAATACCTGCACCTGGACGCGGGCTCGCAATGGTCGAAAGGGCGCGAGGCCGAGATCCTCGTGCGCGAGGGCAAGATCGATGCAGCGGCGGAACTCCTGCCAGGAGGCGGGCGCCGATTGATTCTGCTCAAGAAGCTCGGCCCGCAGGCCGACGTCGACCGGGAAGCGGCTGCCGCCGAGACCTCTTCCCTGCAGACTCCCGACTCGGAAGGCCACTACATAGTCGGAGGATTTCTCGCCCACGCCGGCTATCACGACGCGGGTCTGCGCCTGCTCCGCAAGGCGGTCGAGGGCAACTACCTTTGCGTCCCCGCCATGGACAACGACCCGCTGTTCGATTCGGTGCGCAAGGATCCCGAGTTTGCGGCGATCCG
>JANMBR010000402.1:0-3825 GCA_031360505.1 Acidobacteriota bacterium | reverse complement strand
GATCGTCGTGAAGCCGATCCTCGGAAGCGGAACGGGGGTCGCCGACGCCAGAGTGGAGAACGGGCATGTCGTGATCCAGTTCCCGAGCGCGGAGGACCTCGCGGGCACGCGCGCCGTCGCGGAGATCACGCTGCGCGGCGTTGCGCCGGGCCGCTCGGCGCTGACCTTCGAGCCGACGGAGTTGGCCGGGGCGGCGGTTTCGTCCTCGCAGTCGGTGATTGACGTCAAGTGATCGCGCTCTCTTCACGCATGCGCCGGCACAACGCCGCCGGTTTCACGATGGTGGAAGTCGCCATCGTCGCGGCGATGATTGCGATCCTCGCTGCGATGGCCGTGCCCGTGGCCCGCTATTCGCTGCGCCGGCAGAAGGAGCTGGAGCTGCGCTACCAGCTCCGGATGATGCGCGACACGATCGACCGGTACAAGCAGATGTCCGACGCCGGTCTGATCCCGCTCGAGGTCGGCGGCGAGGGCTTCCCGCCCGAGCTCGAGACGCTCGTCAAGGGCGTGAACCTCGTTGGACAGGTCAGCAAGAAGCACCGCTTCATGCGCCGCATCCCGATCGATCCGATGACGAGCAAGGCCGAGTGGGGCCTGCGCTCTTACCAGGATGAGACCGACTCCTTCTCGTGGGGCGGCCAGAACGTTTACGACGTCTACTGCCTGTCCGAGTCGCGCGCGCTCGATGGGACGTACTACAAGGATTGGTGATGCCGAAGAAGCACCCGCGACCGCGTTCCCAGGGCGGTTTCACGCTCCTCGAGCTGCTCGTCGTCATGACGATCATCGGCATTCTCGCGGCGATCGCGGTGCCGGCGCTGCGAGATTCCCCCAAGCGCGCGCGCGAGGCGACGCTGCGCGCGGATCTGTTCACCTTTCGCAGCGTGATCGATCAGTACAAGGGCGACAAGGGAAACTATCCCGTCGACCTCGCCGTCCTCATCAAGGACGGGTACATGCGCAAGATCCCGCTTGACCCGATGACCAAGGCCTCGGACTGGGTCACCTCCATGGAGGAGGAGCCGAGCGAGCCCGACGACCCGAACGCCGAGCCTGCGGTCCCCGGGATCATCGACGTCCACAGCAACTCCAAGGAGAAGGCGCTCGACGGGACGCTGTATAGCGAGTGGTGACTCCCGGACGCCGCGCGCAGAGCGGCTTCACCCTCGTGGGCGTCGTCATCGGCATCGCGATCATCGTGATCCTGCTGGCGGCCGTCGGACCGACGGTCGCGACGATCATCGAGCGCGACCGGGAGAAGGAGCTGATTTTCCGGGGCAAGCAGTACGCGCGCGCAGTCCTCGCCTTCCAGAAGCGCTACGGGCGTTTTCCGAACGAATTGAAGGAGCTCTCGAAGGTCAAGCCGCGCTCGATCCGCAAGCTCTGGAAGGAACCGATGTGCAACTGCGACGACTGGCAGATCATCATCGCCGGCTCTCCCGAGGCCGTGCCGATGGGCAGCGCCCCTCCACCGCAGGGCGGCGGTCCCGGCTTGAGCCGCACGCCGCGGCCCGGCCAGCCGACGCCCGGGTTGGGCAGCGACCTCACGCCCACGCCGCCTCCGTTTCTGGGCGGCGGGGCAGGCCCGGTCACGCCGACGCCGGGTTCGTCTTTCGGACCGGCGAGCGGCAAGCTCGTCGGCCCCATCATCGGAGTGCGCTCCAAGGTGCGCCGCAAGACGATCTTCGAGTGGCGCGGCCGCGGCTACACCGACGAGTGGCGCTTCATCGCCGGCGACGCCGACAATGAAAATGGGCCGAGCTTCGATCCGAACATCCTGCGCGGCCCTCACTACACTCCTCCCCCCCGCACGCGGTAGTCTGGCCGCCGTGGTCCTTCGGCGCGTCCTCGACAACGGCGTCACGGTCCTCGTCGACCGGATGGCGGACGTGCGCTCGTTCTCCCTCGGCTTCTTCGTCCGCGCGGGCTCGGGCACGGAGCCGGCGGCGCGCCAGGGGCTCTCGCACTTCCTCGAGCACCTGCTCTTCAAGAAGACGCGCCGGCGCTCGAACGCCGAGATCGCGCAGGAGATCGACCGCCTCGGGGGCGACGTCGACGCCTTCACGACCCGGGAGTACACCGGCTTCTACTGCCGCACGCTCGACACCCGGTTTGCCGAGGCGCTCGACCTGCTCGGGGACGTCGTGCTCTCTCCGGCCTTCGGCGCGGCCGACGTCGAGATCGAGCGGGGCGTGATTCTCGAAGAGATCGGCGAGGCAAACGACAATCCGGAAGACCTGGCGCACGAGAACTTCGTGCGCGCCTTCTGGAAGGACCATCCGCTCGGCGCGCCGATCCTCGGGACGGAAAAGACGGTGTGCGCGATTGGGCTCGAGGACATCTACCGCTACTACCGCTCCCGGTACGTCCCCGGGGAGCTCATCGTCTCCGTCGCCGGGCACGTGCGCGAGGCCGAAGTGCTGCGGTCGATCGAGCGGCTGTTCCGCCGCCGCACGCAGACTGGCCGGCGCCGCGCCAGGGTGACCGAGCGCTCTCCGCGGCCGCACCGGCACGCCCGCCTCCACGAGAAGCCCGGGCTCGAGCAGGCGCATCTCTGTTTCGGAATGGGCGCGAGCTCGCAGGGCAGCGGCCGGCGATTTGCGGCCGCACTCTTCGACACCGTCCTTGGCGGGGGGATGTCGTCGCGGCTCTTCCAGCAGGTGCGCGAGCGGCGCGGCCTCGTGTACACGATCGGTTCGTCGCTGAATTCCTATCGGCTGGGCGGCTACGAGACGATTTCCGCCTCGTGCGCGTCGAAGAACCTGCCGCGTGTGGTGGATGTCACGCTACGGGAGCTTTCGAAGTTGAGGCGCGGGGGAGTCCGGCCGCGGGAGCTTGCGTGGGCCAAGGAAAACCTCACGAGCAACCTCGTCCTCGCGCTCGAATCGACGGTGTCGCGGATGTCCGCGGCCGCGCGCCAGGAGCTCTACTTCCGGAGGATGGAACCGATCGAAGCGCTGATCGCGAAGGTCGAAGCGGTGACCCTCGAGGAGGTGGACGCGGAGGCGCGGCGCGTGCTCGATGGCCGCGCGCTTTCGGTCTCGGTCGTCGGCAACGTCGGGCGGTACTCGATCTCCACCTCGGAGCTGGCCCAAGCCCTGTGACCGCGGAGGATCGAGCGCCCTTCGACCCTCGCGACCTGGCGCAAGTCGCTGCGTACGTGGGCGGACTCGATCCCGCCGGAGGGCCGCGGCTCTCGACGCGGATCCACCCGGCCGACGAGATGTACCGGTTTGAGCTCACCGCGCCCCATCGAACCCCGGAGGCGGCGGCCATCCTGTACTTCGCGACGGGGCGCCAGATCTTCGAGGCCATCGAGGGCGTCGTCGGATGGCGCTTCCAGGGCTTCGAGGGCGTGCAGACGCTGCTCGATTTTGCCAGCGGCTACGGCCGCGCGACGCGCTTCCTCGTGCGCGCGCTCGCACCGGAGAAAATCACGGTCGCCGAGATCGATCCGGTCGCGGTCCGGTTTCAGAAGGAGACCTTCGGCGTCGGTGGCGTCGTGGCGGGAACCGATCCCGGGTCCCTCCGGGTGGAAGGGCCCTTCGACGTGGTCGTGGCGTCGTCCTTCTTCAGTCACCTGCCGGCTGCGCGTTTCGAGTCCTGGATGGTCCGTCTGTGCGCCCTCGTCGCGCCCGGCGGCGTGCTGATTTTCAGCGTGCACGGGATCGAGCTGCTGCCCAGGGCAGAGGCCCGGCCGTCGTCCGGAATCGCGTTTCGGCCGGTCAGCGAGACCCTGCGCCTGGAGGGCGCCGAGTACGGCACGTCCTACGTCACGCCGGAGTTCGTGCGGGGCGTGACCGAGAGGGCGGCGGGAGGCGGCGC
>JANMBR010000399.1:0-3143 GCA_031360505.1 Acidobacteriota bacterium | reverse complement strand
ATGTGGGCGTTCTTTCGTGAGCATCCGCTTGCGAAGAGGTAATACGGCCGTGACAGCGGGGCCGGCCGCCTAACACGCGCATGCAGCGGACTCGCTCATAGCCTTCGGCTCTTAGCTCGCCGCTGATGCGCTGCCCGTTAGGCGGCTTGTGCCTAAGTCTCTTCATGATTTTCGTGCCGCCGCAGACTCAAGCTGCCGGTGAGAAGCCCGTGATCTCGGCTGAGTTGATGGTGTACTGCGGGAGGGAATGGCAGACGACAATTTTTGCGTCAGGATTCGCGCATCGGCACGTTATCGACACGTGCGACCCGTTCGAGTCTGCTGAACTGATCCGCGTCACGAAAGCGCAGATCGTTTCGATTGCAAAGGCTGCCCGACACGCTGGATTCTGCCAGTTGCCGGAGCTAATCAAGCCTACCGAGACCAACGTCATCAGTACCGAACATGATGACTACCTGACAGTCACGCTCAGGCTAGAAGGGCAGGAGTGCAAGGTTGGCGCCTGGGATTTGGCTCACACGTCAAACTGGGCCAACGTGAATAGGTTCCTAGAGGTCTGGTCCGCAATTACCGGCGTAATTCCCGAGCCAGTCAAGCCATGACGCCGCCTAACACGCGCGTGCAGCGGACTCGCTCATCGCCTTCGGCTCTTCGCTCGCCGCTGACGCGCCACCCGTTAGGCGCCACCAAGGAGCAGAGGGGCTGATGCGCGGTCTCCGCCTCTCGTCGCGATCGCGTGTGTTCTTAGGAGGAATGGTCGGCAGCGGGCTGCTGCTCGTGGCCTTTTTCGCCCTAGCAATCAGCCCGATTGCTTGGACGCGGGTCGGCAACACGACCGGGCTTCTCATCGTCCGTCTCTTCGAGTGGCTGAATCCTCCACTCATGCTCCTCGCGTGGCTGAGCACGAAGGTCTGGGGGCCAGAACCTCCTCACGGGGTGCGGCAGATTGTGTTGTCTATTGTTTATCTTGCTCTGTTCGTCGGATGGTGGTGGATCGTCGCGCTACTCGTTGAGCGCCTAGCTTCAAGGGCTAAACGACCAGCGATCGGTGGCGCCTAACACGCGCATGCAGCGGACTCGCTCATCGCCTTCGGCTCTTCGCTCGCCGCTGATGCGCTGCCCGTTAGGCCGCCAAAGGTAGGTAGGTGGCAATGTCGATCGGGCGCTCAGTCAAGGCAGTTCTTGGTGGTATCGTGGCGTTCGCGGTTTTCGCCGTGCTTGGCGAAATGACGTTGCGAGTGATTGCTCGGCTGGTGGCGCGCTGGAGCGAAGCCGGCGTACCTCTCTCTGGCTGGCATCTGGCAGTCGCTGACGTCGGTCTCTTCGTGGCGAGATACTTCATTCTTGCTCTCCCGGTTCTCCTGGCGGTCTGCGTTGGTACCGCGTTGCTCCTGTCGTGGAAGTTCTCGAAACATGTGGCGGCCTAACACGCGCGTGCAGCGGACTCGCTCGTCGGCTTCGCCTCCTCGCTCGCCGCTGACGCGCCGCCCGTTAGGCGTCCCCGGCTGCTGGACCATGGCAATTCGGAACCGTTCAGGCCTCTCGTCCGCAGACCTCGAAGAGCTTGGGCGCGAGCTCGAAGGGCTGGACTCGCTGGCCGACGTGCTTCGCGGGGGTCGTGGTCAACCAGCGGGCTCGGTCAGGCCGGCGGTTATTGTCGATGTCGTCATTCAAGATGAATTCACGCATGACGCGATTGTTCCGTGGCAGGATCACGCTCTGGTATTCGGCTCCACGTGACTAGGAGCGATAGCGGCGGTCGCCGTATGGGACCATGTGCCAGATGCCGATGAGATCCTTCAGGCGCGGGTTGAAGAAGGCTGGCACACTGCGTCGTCCCTCGCGGATGGGGTCGAGTGGTGGGACATGCGGCGTGCCTCATCAAGGGATTCAAGGCGGGGGCGAACAAGTCATGACGCCTAACACGCGCGTGCAGCGGGCTCGCTCGTCGGCTTCGCCTCCTCGCTCGCCGCTGACGCGCAACCCGTTCGGCGGACGTAGCCTCAAGGTTGGGCTATGAGCGTCAGGAAGATTGTGATTAGCGTCATGCTGATCGTCGTTGGCCTGCCCCTGGTGCTGGTCTTGAGTTTCGCTGCGTTGGCCTCCGTGCTCAACCAGACCAACGGCAGCCTCGTCTCCTCCGGCCAGAAACGCGAGTACCTGCTTCATGTTCCGCCGAAGTGCGACCGTGCCAGGCCGACCGCGCTCGTGATCAGCATGCACGGCGCGGCGCTGTGGCCGGCCGCTCAGATGAAGACGAGTCAATGGAACAAGGTCGCCGATGAGCAGGGCTTCATCGTGGTTTACCCGTCCGGGACCGGCTTTCCCAGGATTTTTCCCATGGAGGGGGACGCTCTGACGGCCGACGTGAGATTCATCTCGGATCTGATCGACACGCTTGAGGCGGGCTACAACATCGACCGGTCGAGGATCTACGCGGACGGTTTCTCCAACGGCGGCGGCATGGCCTTTGCGCTGTCGTGCACGCTTTCTGATCGGATCGCGGCGGTCGGGATCGTGGCGGGTGCCCAACTCCTGCCATGGAGCTGGTGCACCGACTCTCGGCCGGTGCCGATGATCGCGTTTCATGGCACGGCCGATCCGATCGTGCCGTACGAGGGCGGCACGACATCGAAGTCCCCGACCCGCATGCCGTTTCCGAGCGTGCGCAAGTGGACGGCGAGTTGGGCTGCGAGAAACCGATGCGGCGCCGAAGCCGTGGAATCGGCCGTTGCCGCCCACGTCTCTCGTCTCGAGTACACGAATTGCGCCGGAGGCGCGACCGTGGTGCTGTATACCGTTGGCGGAGGCGGCCACTCCTGGCCGGGCGGCAGGCCGATCGCCGAGTGGTGGGTCGGGCCGACGAGCCATGAGGTCGACGCGACCGGTGTGATGTGGGCGTTCTTTCGTGAGCATCCACTTGCGAGGAGGTAACACGGCGGTGACTGCGGGGCCGGCCGCCTAACACGCGCATGCAGCGGACTCGCTCATCGCCTTCGGCTCTTCGCTCGCCGCTGATGCGCTGGCCGTTAGGCCGCCCCAAGTCATGACGTCGGCGAACGACCCAGGGCACGCCGCATACGTGGCCTCACAGCGCAGGCGCGTGGCCGAGATCGCATCCGGCGTCATCGCCGGAGAGGTCG
>JANMBR010000380.1:0-41970 GCA_031360505.1 Acidobacteriota bacterium | reverse complement strand
CCCCATCGCCAGATCCGCCCGAGGCACCGACCGCGCGGGAGGATTCGGCGGCCGCGATCTCCTTGGCGAGCGCGATGTCGAGCAGGTTCGCGGCGGCGCGGCGCCGTTCGTCGTCCGATCCTTTGCCGGCGGCAATCCACGCCTCGGCCGTCGACAGGTCGCGGCCGAGCCGCTCGGCACCGCGCGCGGCCACGAAGGAAGCCAGCATCGGGACGTCGCCGTCGCCAGCGGTCGCGATCCACCACGCGGATGCCGCGACGACGAACATGTTGCGCTTCAACTGCGTCGGGTCGATCTGCCAGATGTCGTCTCCCGAGGAATGGATGTTCTCGTCGGGCCAGTTAGTCAGCGTCGTTCCGGCAACGCCTACCCACGAGTCGTTGAACACGAGGTGATCGGTGGAGTCGAAGTAGGGCACCGCCTCCGCATGGAAGGGCTCGCGCGTCCCGAGTCGCGAAAAGATCGGCTTCGAGAACGCCACGCCGGGCGGGATCGAATCGGACTGCCACGCGGGCAGGTATGCGTTGTTGCCCTTGACCACGGCGTCGAGAACGCTCTCCTGCACGTCCGAAAGGTAGGACGGGCGCGACCAGGGCGTGCGCGCCATGAACTGCGTCCGGATCCCGACCGACTGCTTCGCGCCGACCATGTCCTGGTTGAGGTTGACGAAAATCTTCTTCTCTTCCCCCGGGTGATCGGCAAAGTAGCGATACTCGGAGTAGATCTCGTCGCACCACCAGAACCGGATGCCGCGGCGCGGCTTCGGCAGCTTGCCTTGCGCGATGAGGCGGGTCAACGCGCGCCCGATCTCGAGCATGCTCGCCACACCCGACTGGTTGTCGTTGGCCGAGAACTTCTCTTCCTGGAGGTGGCTCGTGAGCACGATCTCGGCAAGCGACGAATCCGTCCCCGGGATCCGCGCCTCGACCATCGCGGTCTTCTTCGCCGCCAGCACCGACGACGCGACAACGATGTGCGCACGCAGCGGTGCCGTGGCCTTCGCCCCCGAGCTTCCCCAGCGGTCGGAGACCTGGCCGCGAAGCTGGTCCGAGAGGGCCTTGCCCTGGCGCGCCGAGAGGATGAACGCGAAGGTCGTCTTCTCGCCGCGGGGTCCATCCTCGGCCGGGACGCTCTGCCAGGCGATCTGGTCGGGCGCGTCGGCCAGCGGGTTCAGGCGCGTGGAGGAATGGGCCAGGATTCCCGCGGCGCCGCGCTTCCAGACCGCCTGCTCCATCACGGATCCCGGCGATCCGTAAGCGAGGACGATCTTGCCGCGCACGTCCTTGCCGTCGTAGTCGGATCCGGCCGTTCCCGCGCCGACGTCCACGAGCTCGGCCGTCACGTCCGCCGGGCGCGAGTTGTCGGCGATCGAAGTCGCCACCTCGGCATAGGATCCGAGGAGGGTTTCCTTCGCTTCCGCTGCATCGCCCTCGAGCAGCCAGGCCTCGGCCCGCTGGCACGTCCAGGAAGGCCCCTCCGAGACCTGGTCGATCCAGAGCACGTCGGCGAGGCCGGCGGCCCTCGCCTTGCCCTCGACGTAGCGGGCGACCGCGAAGAATCCCTCCGAACCGGACGGCTTGTGCCACTGCGTCGTGATCCGGAGCGTCTCGAACGCCAGGTCTCCGGAAAGCTCGTTGACGAGAAGCCGTTCGGTCTTCTCGGGGACGAAGGGGGAGGACTGGGCGAGCAGCAGCGACGCGGCGAGGCACCCAAGGGCACCGAAAACAAAATTGCGCATGTTGACTCCGATTGTTGCGGCGGACTCTATCGCAGCGCCGAACGCGGCGTTACTGCAGCGTCAGGATCAGCAGCGTGCGGTCGTCGTCGGCCGGTCGGTTTCCGGCGTGGGCCGCGACTGCCGCGAGGATCGCATCGCGCAGTACGGCCGCGCCCTGAGCGGCGTGCGCGCGCAGCACGGCTTCGAAGCGGTCGAATCCGAAGGCATCCTCATTGACGTCCACGGCTTCGATCAGGCCGTCGCTGTAGAAAACGACGACATCCCCGGCGGCGAAGGTCTCGGCGCGGGACGGGAAGGTCTTGCCGGGAAAGAGGCCGAGAGGCAACGAGGGCAGCGAGAGCGAGTCGAGGCGAGCGCCCGAGATCCGATACGGCGCCAGCTGTCCGGCGTTGGTCAGGGTCCCCTTGCGGGTCGCAGCGTCATAGGCGAGGTACGCGAGCGTCATGTAGTGCCGCGGGTCGGTCGAGCGGTGAATCAACTCGTTCATCCGCGCGAAGAGCTCGCCGCCGTCGTGCCCCGCCTCGACGAGGGTCGACAGGCCGGCCTTCGCCATGGCGACGAGGAGGCCCGTCGGCAAACCGTGCCCGGAAACGTCGCCGAGGGCGAATGCGAGGCGGCCGTCCGGCATTCGGACGTAGTCGTAGTAGTCGCCGCCGATCTCGGCGACCGGCTCGAAGTGGGCGAGCACCGACACCCCTTCGAGGCTCGCCTCGGGCGGCGGCAGAAGCTTGTGCTGGATCGTCCGGGCGATCGCGATCTCGCTCTCGAGGCGCTCCTTGCGCGCCGTATCGAGCAGGAGCCGCTGGATGGAGTCGGCCATGCCGTCGAACGAGCGGGCGAGGTCCCCGATCTGGTCGCGCGATTTGGACTGGACGCGCATCGAGAAGTCTCCGCGTGCGACGGCCGCGGTCGCCCGCGTGAGCCGGTTGATGTTGCGCGCGATCGACCCGACGAGGACGAAGGCGATCGTCAGGGCGACGGCGTAGACACCGAGGACGCCCGCGACCAGACCGAGGAAGGCAATCCGGAAAACGCCGCTGATCTCATCCACCCCCTGGGTGAAGAGCTGGCCGAAGATGACCTTCGGCGAAGTGACCGCCGTGAGGACGGCCACGTTCTTGCCGTCCCCTGCGTGGTCCTCGACGGCGTTGAGCGCGGTCTCGAGGTAGAAGGCGTGAACCCAGTCGCCGCGCCATAAGCCCCTGCCCGGAGGGGCCGCCCCGCGCGGACTGCGCGTGATCGCTTCGGCGCGGTCGGGCAGCCTGCGCTTTCCGACCCGCACCCCGGGCTTCTGGGTCTTCTCGTCAATCGTGAAGTTCGCGCCATCCTGGCGCGACGTCCCGATCTCGGCGCCCGTTTCGTAGCCGGTGCGGTCGGCCAGCTGCTGGAGCCACGGGGCCGCGGGATCATTCAGGTGAAGCAGCCGAAGTGCGCCAACCTTCTCGGTCGGGACGGCGAGCCAGAGGTCGTCTGCCTCGACGAGGAAGCCAGGCCGTTCGAGCCCGGCGGTCCAGGGTGCAAGCGCTCCCACAGGCAGCCACGCGAGGTTTGAGGCGGTCACCTTGCCGTCGGAGGCCACCGAGACCACGGACAGCGGCGCCCCGGACCGGGCGGCCGCTTCGCCGATGGCCGTGATCTCCCGGCGCAGCCGATTGGCGGCGAACTGGTTCGCGACGACGTATCCGGTCAGCGAGAGCAGGGCGGTCAGCAGCGGGATGGGCACGATGCCGATCAGGAAGTACGAGAACGCCAGGCGCAGCGCAAGGCGCCGGACAATCAGGCGGAACGCGGCGGCTCCCACCCTCCAGAGCAGTATGAGCGCTGCTTGCGCGGCTATGGCCTTCACGAGGAGGCCCCAGCAGCCGTTCTCGGGCGCCGCGCGATCGATCACGGCCGACACCGCGAGGGCGGCAACCAGCACGACGAGCCAGATACGCGTCGACTTTCTCAGGGCCACGTGCGCGTATTCTAGCGAGCGGACGTCGGAGGGATCGGCTACAATCGATCGGGACGTGAAGTTCCTCCGGCAAGCCGCACTCCTGCTTCCCTCCGCTTTCCTCCTGAACGTGCTCGTCTTCCTGTTGACCCATGGGCGGGACGATCCGGGCTTTGGGGTCTACCCGTTTTTCCAGGCCTGGACCGGAGACGCTGCGCCGGCTCCGGAGAGCCGATTCCTCCTGCAGTCGCTGGTGTTCTTCGCGCCGGCTTACGCCGTGAGCCTTTTCGTGATCCTGAGCGTCTCGCTCGCGGAACGGGCCGTCTTCGGCAAGCGAAAGCGCCCTTCGCCCTCGCTTTACGCCCGGGCGTTCGGCACCGCCTTTCCGGTCCTCTTCTTCGTGGCGAGTGCGGTCCTCATGTGGATCGCAGAGCGCGAGGCGCTCAAGCAGGCCCCCGGCTCCCTGGTGGCCCCGCTGCTCGCGGCCCTCGCGCCTTTCGGCGCGGCGGCGATTGCGCTCGTCCCGGCGGCGGCCGTGGCTGGTCCTCTGGCGCTACTGTGGAAGGCGGGCCCGGCATGACCGCCCAGCCGCGTCCGATCCTGATCGTGGATTTCGGGGGTCAGTACACACAGTTGATCGCGCGCCGGGTCCGGGAAGCACGCGTCTTCTCCGTCGTGGTGGCGCCGAGCGCTCCAGCCGAAGAGATCCGCCGTTGGAACCCGGCCGGCATCATCCTGTCGGGGGGGCCGCAGAGCGTCTACGACAAGGACGCCCCCGTGCTCGCCACCGACCCGATGGCGGCGGGAGTGCCGGTGCTGGGCCTTTGCTACGGGATGCACTGGCTCGCGCACGCGCAGGGGGGACGGGTCGAAGGGGCGCAAGGCCGCGAGTTCGGCCGCGCGACGGCGCAAGTCGCCCCCGACTCCAAGCTCTTTGCGGGGCTCGAGGAGAACCAGGTCGTGTGGATGAGCCACGGTGACTCGGTCCTCGCGCCGCCGCCCGGATCCCGCGTCATCGGCTCGACCGCGGATACGCCGATCGCCGCCTTCGAGGACGCCGGGCGCGGCCTGTACGCCCTCCAGTTCCATCCCGAGGTGCGGCACACGCCCCACGGCACCGCGATCCTCGAGAACTTTCTCTTTCGGGTCTGCGGCGTGAAGCCGGAATGGACCATGGCGTCCTTTCGGCACGAGAAGGTCGCGGCGATCCGCGCGCAGGCGCCGACCGGCTCCGTCATCTGCGCGCTCTCGGGCGGTGTGGATTCCTCCGTCACGGCCCTTCTCCTTCGGGAAGCCCTCGGGGACCGCGTCTATCCGATCCTCGTCGACCATGGCCTCATGCGGGCGCACGAGCGGGAGCAGGTGGTCGAAGCGTTCTCGCACCTCGGGATCCGCGTGCACGCGGTCGACGCGTCCGACATGTTCCTTTCACGCCTGGCCGGTGTCACCGACCCGGAGCAGAAGCGCAAGATCATCGGGCGGACCTTCATCGACGTGTTCGAAAAGGAAGCCAAGAGCATTCCGGACGCCCGCTTCCTCGCTCAGGGGACTCTCTATCCGGACGTCATCGAGTCGATCTCGATCAAGGGACCCTCGGCCGTCATCAAGACGCACCACAACGTCGGCGGATTGCCCGAGCGGCTCGGCTTCGAGCTCATCGAGCCCGTGCGTGAGCTCTTCAAGGACGAGGTGCGATTGCTCGGCGCCGAGCTCGGGCTGCCGCGGGAGTTCCTCGCGCGCCATCCGTTTCCGGGCCCCGGCCTGGCCGTCCGGATTCCGGGCGAGGTGACGGCGGAAAAGGTGGCCCTCCTCCAGAAGGCCGACGCGATCGTCCTCGAGGAGATCCGCGCGGCCGGGCTCTACGACGAGATCTCCCAGGCTTTTGCCGTCCTGCTGCCGGTCCGCTCGGTGGGCGTCATGGGCGACGGCCGGACCCACGAGTGGGTGATGGCCGTGCGGGCCGTGCAGACGACCGACTTCATGACCGCCGACTGGTTCCGCATGCCCCACGACGTCCTGGATGCCATCGCGAGCCGCGTGATCGGGAGCGTGCGGGGGATCAATCGGGTGGTCTACGACATCACGTCCAAACCACCGGCGACGATCGAGTGGGAATAGGGGGCGCGCCCCCCCAACCTCGCGAGAAATCCGCCTGGCGCCTCGAGCAGAGCTGCCGCCGCGATGGGCCTGATGTTCATGCCTTGGCCTGGAAGCGAGACAAAGAGAAGAATGGCTCGGTCGGCTTTTCCCCGAGCACGTTGCCCGCGACGAGCTCTCCCAGGGCTGGCCCGTGCTTGAAGCCGTGGCCCGAGCCGCCTCCCACGAGCCAGAGGTTCCGGGCTTCGGGATGGCGGTCGACGATGAAGTGCTGATCGGGCGAGTTCTCGTATTGACAGACTCGCGACTCGAGCAGCGGGCCCCCCTTCAAGGCCGGAAATCGGAACCCCAGATAGTCCCGGGCCTTCTCGAGGCCCTCCGGGCTCGCGACGCGGTCGCCGGATGTGGGATCAAAAGGGGCCCCGCGCGTATCGTCCGCCAGCTTGAAGCCGCGCCATTGATTCCCGGGGACGCCGTAGAAGAGCCGCTCTCCGTTGTCGATCCAGACCGGCAGCGTCTCTTCGGAGAATCGTGAGTCGCCCGCCGGGGTCCCGAAGAAGAAGACCTCCTGGCGCGTCGAGCGGATGAGGTTCCCGAGCGCGTCCGGGAAGAGCTTCCCGAGCCAGGGCCCGCATGCAAAGACGTACGCGTCCGCAACGAGCTTCGTTCCGTCGGAGACAGCGAGTCCGCCCAACCTCCCGTTTTCGATTTCCGCTGGAGAGACGGAGACCTGTCGGTACTCGCCTCCCTCCGCCAGGAATCCCTCCAGCACAGCCTCGCAGGCGCGACGCGCCGTCAGGTACCCGCCTTCCTTCTCAAGGAGGGCCCACTCGACGCGCTCGAAGTTGATCTGCGGATACCTCTTCGCCGCGTCGGCCGCAGCCAGCTCTTCGAAGGAGAGACCCGCCTCGCGCAGAAGCGGCAACGAGGCCCTCTCGAAACGGTCATCCTTCCCGGCCATCCAGAGGGCGCCGGTTCGGCGGTACAGTCGCTTTCCCCAGCGCTTTTCATTCTCACGCCAGAGCCGGAGGGCCCGAGCCGCCATCTGGACGTAGACGCGGTTGGGTCCATAAGTCGCCCGGATCACTCTGGTCTCGCCGCCCGAGCTCGCGCGCGAGTTGCCGGGGCCCCAGGCATCGAGCAGCGTGACCTTGGCCCCTCGCCTCAACAGATACAGGGCCGTCCAGCCCCCGAAGGCGCCGGCTCCGACGACAACGATCCTCGGCCCCCGCGCGCCACGGGAAACCCCCGGCGCGGGCCTCGAAGTCTTCTGGGAGGAGTCCTGCCCCCCTCCCGACAGCGCGCGTGCGGCGGATACGAAGGGCAGCGCCGAAAGGAGAGCACGCCGAGAGAGTCTGGACATTTTGCTTAAGCCTCTAACGACACTTTACGTCCGAGAAGCAGACGGCTCGTTTAGGTCGCGGCGCGAGGAGTCTCCCGAGGAAACGAGGGAGGAGCCTCGCGCCGCGGGAGCGAAGGCGCCGCGAGGGACCAGGCGAGCGGCCGAGCCCGCACCCGGGCGAGCCGCTCGCCGGTGCGCCTGCAAGGCGCAGGTCCCGAGCAAGCCGAAGCGACGGTCAAAAGTCCATTCGGGTCGTCAGGCCAAACGTCCGGGGCGGGTTGGTCAGGTAACCGACGCGAGCCCGCAGACCACGCTCCCGGTCCAGCGCCAGGAAGGCCCGCTCATCGGTCACGTTGTTGACGAAGAACGCCACGTCGAAATTGTCGAAGCGCACGCCGAGCCGGAAGTTGAGGAGGTTGTAGGCCGGCAACAGTGGATCGAAGGTGAACGTGTTCTGCGTCAGCGGCCCACCGATGTTGGTGTACAGGTTAACCGTGCCGAAGCCGGGCACGTCGTCGCCGACCTGCGTGTAACGCGAGCCGATGTACTGGTAGGTGCCGGTCAGGTAGCCCATGAATCCCTGCGCCACCGGTTGCTGGTACGTGGCCGCCACGGCCATCTGGAACTTGGGCACGCTCGGCAGGCGCGCGCCCTCCTGGATGCCGGATATGACGCTGACGTTGCCGTCGGCATCCGTGGAGGTCAAGGTGGATTGCAGCGTGGCGTCGTTATAGCCGGCCGAGATGGAGAAGTCGAAATGGTCGCTCACCGCCGTCGCAAACTCCGCCTCGCCTCCGACGCTGCGAGCCTTCGGAACGGTGTAAACGAGCCGTGACGAACAGGAGCCCGCGGTCACGACCGCTTGAAGGTTCGAGATGTCCATGTAGAACGCCGAGACGTTCAATGAGCCGCGACCGCCGAACAGCCTGGACTTCGAGCCGAGCTCGTAGTTCCAGGCCGTCTCGTCGGAGAATCCCTCCTGGCCGCCAAACGTCACTTTGTCCTGGTCTGTGCACAGATTGACGTTGAGCGGGTCGTTGAGTCCGCCGAGGCGAAAGCCCTTGGAGACCTGGGCGTTCAGGTTCGTGGAGTCGCTCACCTTGTAGCTGGCGATGAAGCGCGGCGCGACGCCGTCGGCTGTCGTCGTGCCCGCCGACACTTGGGGCAGGCCGCCCGATGCGCCGAAGAGGCCGTCAAAGATCTGCGACTTCCGGTCCTTCCAGTTGTAATAGCGCAGGCCTGCGGTGAAGCTGAACTTGTCGCTGAAGGAATAGGTCCCTTCGCCGAAGAAAGCGAACTGGCTGGTGTTGTAGTCCAGGTTCGAGTAGAACAGGACGTCTCTGGGTGCGACGGTCCGTGTGTTGACGAAATCACCGGACGGAACCATGTCCTCATAGCCAGCCACGAGGAGGTTCTGACCGTAGGCCTTCTTCGCGGTGCTGTAGTAGCCGCCGGCCAGCCAGACGAACTTGTCCTTGCCGCCGGACACGCGGACCTCCTGGGTCCAGCCCTGGGCCGTCGTGGCATCGTCCAGCGGCGCGTCGAGTGTGTAGACACTCTCGGGCAGGCCGAAGCTGCCGCCGGTGATGCTGGAGGTCAGGGCGCCCGCATCGCGCGTGACCAGAAGGTCACGATAGGTGTAAGACGTGACCGACGTCAGCGTGACGTCGTCGCCGAGTTTGTAAGTGATGTTCAGGTCGCCGAGATAGAAGTTGTCGGTGGTTGGCTCCTGAATCTGCGTGAAGAGCTGCCGCTCGCCGAGAGTGACCGCCGGCCGCGTCGTCGTGTAGGGATTGGCCAGAATGTTGAAGATGTCGATCCGGTTCCAGCCGTTCGTCTTCACTTTCTGGTACATGAACCGAGGGGTGATGGAGAGGCTGTCGTCCGGCGCGATCAGGACCGCGGCCCGCACACCAAAGCGTTCGCCGGTGTTGACGTTCTTGTCGACGCTCAGGTCGGGCTGCACTGCATCCATGTAGCCCGCAAACCCATCGCCGTACGCCGCCACACGCAGGGCCGCCGTGCTGCCCAAAGGAACGTTGACGCCCCCCTTGACGCTGCCCCCTCGGTTGCCGCCATCGATGGAAAGGCCTTCGACCTCTCCGAAGTAGTGGGTCTCGCCGAGCTGGGGCTGGTTGCTGATGTAGCGCACCGTGCCCGAGAGCGACCCCGAGCCGAAAAGGGTTCCCTGCGGGCCGCGCAAGACCTCGACGCGATTCATGTCGAAGAAATCGATGTTCGGCGTAAACAGGAGGAAAGAGATGGGCGATTCGTCCAGATAGGTGGCCACCTCCTCCTTGGGGCCCGGTTGGTCACGCGCGATCTGGCCCGAGGAGACCCCGCGGATGGAGACCTGGCTCTGGCCCGGACCCAGGTTCTGAACGAAGACGTTGGCCGTGTTGTCGGCCAGCTCCTCGAAGTTCTGGATGCCGTGCTGCCGAAGGGTTTCTTCGCTCGGCGCCGCGATGGAGAAGGGAGTATTGTGCACGGTCTCCTCGCGTTTCAGAGCTGTGACCGTGATCTCCTCTGCGATCCTCACCTCGAGAGTAAAATCGACGGTCAGCGTGGCGCCGGCTCCGAGCCGTTGATCCGCGTGGGTCACCTTGAGAAAACCCTGCACATCGGCTGCCACCGTGTAGAGGCCCGGCGGGAGATCGGCCGCGCCGAACGCGCCGCTTTCCAGAGTCCTGACGACACGCGTTGCCCGGGTTTCCTGGTTCGTGATGAGGACCGCGGCTCTCGCAAGGGGCGCGCCGTTGGCGTCGGTGACGGTGCCGGTGATCTTTCCCGGCGAAGACTGAGCGGGCGTTGGAGTGGCCCAGAGGGTGGTGAGCGCGACGCAGACCATCAGGATGGCTGTCCGTGGCTGGAACATGTGCGCCTCCTCGTTCAAAGTTTCGGCGAAACTCGGGGATGAGGACAGGATTTGCCGTGTTCTATAAGGCAGGCGGAAAAGGTTGTCAAGGGTAATCGCAGCTCAGGGGCCCGAGGGAACCCGCGCGTCCAAGGTCCTGATCGAGTCCGGGGCCCCTCGGCGCGCGCGGGATGACGGCAAATCCGAGACCCCAAAGCAAGAGGCCCGCTTTCGCGGGCCTCTGTTTTCGATTCGAGAGATAGAACTATTTCGCCGGAGAAGCCGCCGCCATGCCACCGGCCTGCATTCCCAACATGCCCATAACCTCGGTCGCCTTGTCCTTGACGGTCGTGGCCTTCGCGATGGCATCGGTCCACTTGCCGCCCTTGAACGCGTCCTGCGCCTCGGCCCACGCCGTCGTCGCCGCCGCGAGCCCGTCCTTGGCGGACGCGAGCTTGGCCGCATCGAGGCCGGCCGGGAGCTTCTTGGACTGCGAGAGGATGTCCACGCGGCTCTTGATCGCGTCGAGCATCTTCGGAAGGCTGTCGCTCATCTGGTTCCAGGTCGCCGTGAGCTCGTCCTTCTTGGCCTTGGCCTTGGCAAGGACGTCGTTGGCCTTCTGCTGGATCGACTGCGCCGAGGCCAGCGCCGCCTTGTAGTCGCCCTTGGCCATCAAATCCTTGGCAGCAGCCAGGTCGTCCGAGAGCGACTTCATGTCGTCCGGCACCAGGCTCCCCGCTTCCGCCTGCGCGCCGCTGACGGCTTCCTCGGCCAGCTTCATGGCTGCCTCGGCCGGGGCCTTCCCGCTGTTGCAGGCGAGCGTCGCCGCGCACACGAGTGCGAGCGCGTATTTCCAGGATTGTTTCAACATTTGTTTTCCTCTTTTCTTTCTATTGAATTTGAAACCGTTCAGCGTTGGTTCGTGTTCAGGGGATCCGCAGCTTCTGTCCGACCCGAATCATGTTCGGGTCTTTCAGGGTGTCCTTGTTGGCTTCGAAGATCTTGGGGTAGAGGCTCGCGTCGCCGTAGTAGTGCTGGGCGATCTTGGAAAGAGTCTCGCCGCTCTTGACCTCGTGCCACTGGGTGTAATCCGCGCCGCCCTGTGCAGGCTTGTCGTCCGGCATGATTCCTCCTTCGGGTGTTCTGCAGGGTGGAAAGAGCGAACCGTAGGACGCGGGGTCCCGCTTGTCAAGCCGGGGAGGGCCCGTCGAGGGTTGCGGATACGGCCTTCAGGCCCGCAGCGACCTGGTCCGGGCGGCCCCCAAAAGCGAGCCGAAAGTGCTCGGGGAACCCGAAAAACCGGCCCGGCGCGACGGCCGTGCCCGTCCGGGCGAAAAGGCGCTCGGCGAAGGGCGATGCGTCCTCGCAACCCTCGAGGCGCGGAAAAGCGATGGTCGCCCGGGACGGCACGCAGGACAGATCCGGCCGGCCGGCGAGCCACGCGCCGACGGCGTTGCGGTTGGCCTCGATGATCCGGCGCGCACGGGCCGCGATCGAGTCGAGATTCGCGAAGGCCACGACGGAGAGCCGATCCGACGGCATCGGGGCCCAGACGTCGACGAGGTCGCGGGCCCTGCGGATCCGTCTCGCCACACCGGGATCGGCCAGCGTCCATCCGCAGCGTAGCGAGGCGAGGCCGTACGCCTTGGTCAGGCTGCTCGTCGAGACGAACGCGGGCGAAAGCGTCGCCGCGGGGGCGGGCCTCCCGTCGAACACGGTGTCGAGGTAGACCTCGTCCACCAGGACGTGGATGCCGCGCTGCGCGGCGAGCGCGCCGAGGGCGAGGAGGCTTTCGGGCCGCGCGAGGGCGCCGGACGGATTGTGCGGATTGGACAGCAGGATCAGTCGCGTGCGCGGCGTGAGCGCGGCCGCGACGCGTTCGACATCCACGTCGTACCCATCCTCGAACCGTCGCTCGAACGTGCGGACACGAGCCCCGAGCAGGCGGGCGGCGGCCGGCATGGGGTCGTAGAAGGGGCGCTCGACGAGGACCTGGTCGCCGGCTTCGAGCAACGCCGCGCAGGCGAGGAAGTTCGCCCCCGAGCATCCGCCGGCGGTGGACACCTGGTCGGACAAGACGCCATACCGACGCGCGATGGCCTCGAGGAGGGGAGGGTAGCCTTCCGGGCTCTCACCGGCGATGTCGACCGCATTGCGCGCGCCAGGCAGGTCGTCGAGAGTGCAGGCGTAGAGATTGCTGCCCGCCAGGTCGATTTCGGGGCGCGGGCGCGTCTTGGCCCATTCCATGTACGGAGCCGCCGCGCGCGTCACGGCGGGCCGTTTCTGGCGTTCGCTCGTCCGACGCACGCGAAGTAGATCGGCAGCCCGGCGACGATCAGCCCTGCCCCGATCGCCGACCGCTTCGGGTTCGAACGGACGACGCCGGCGAGCACGAGGACCGACGCCGCGATGAAGAGGATCGGCAGAATGGGGTAGCCGGGGGAAAGGTAGGCCCCCGCGCCGCGCGCGGCGGGCGGAAAACGGCGCCGAAAGCGCATCACGGCGGCAATCGTCAGGGCGAAGAAGATCCAGTCCGCGAAGACGACCGAATCGACGAGATCCCCGAACGTACCGGTCAGCAGGAGCACGATGCCCCACGCGGCCTGCAGAAGGATCGCGCGGTGGGGCGTCCCGAATCGCGGGTGCAGGTTCGAGAGACCCGGGAAGAACACGCCATCCCGGGCCATCGCGTAGTAGATGCGGGTCGGACCGAGCAGAGTCAGATCGAGGAATCCGAACGTCGAGATTGCGATCGTTGCGGCAATCCAGCGCTCGGCGCCGGGTCCGAATAGCCGCTGGACCGCGTCGGCCGCCGGCGTCGCGGTCGAGGCAAGGCCGTCTCGGCCGAGCGTGGCGAGGTAGACCACGTTGACCAGGACGTAAACCGTGATGACGATCAGCGTTCCGGCCACGAGCGCGCGCGGAAGGGTCCTGCGCGGCTCGCGGATTTCCTCGGCAAGGACGTTGGCGTTCTGCCAGCCCCCGTAGGAGAAGAGGATTGGCACAAGGGCTGCGCCAAAGGCGAGCAGCGTGGCGGTCGGCCGCGTCGCCGTTGAGATCGCCGCCGCGCGAGGCAAGGAAGGCGCCAGCCAGAGGCCGCCCAGGATGAGGGCCGCGAGCGCTCCCACCTTGAGGGCGACGAGGACGTTCAGCAGGCGGCTACCCGGCTTGACGCCGGCGCAGTTCACCAAAGCGACGAGGATGAGCGCCAGCACGGCGAACGGCCTCGGGTCTGCCGCGCCGGCGCCGGAAAGCCGCAAAAGGTACTGGGAGAACGTGATCGCGACCGCCGCAATCCCGCCGCCCTGGATCATGACCAGCGACGCCCACCCGAAGAGGAAGCCGACGACCGGGTGGTAGCCCTCGCGGAGGTACACGTACTCTCCTCCAGCCTTCGGGAAGAGCGCCGCGAGCTCGGCGAACGCAAACGCGCCGGCCAGCGCAATCAGCCCCCCGAAGGCCCAGGCCCCGAGGATCCAGGCGGAGGAGGGGAGCCGCTCGGCGACGAGGTAGGGATTGATGAAGATGCCGGCGCCGATGATCCCGCCCACCACGACCATCGTCGCGTCGAAGGTCGTGAGAGCGCGGCGCAGGGCCATGGGACGGGTGCGATCCTTACGAGCCGGTCAGCGCCGCGCCCGCACGGGCCCGACCTTCGTCTCGATGAACTTGCCGTTGACGTCGAAGTCGTAGGAAACCCTCATGGAACCGACAACGACGCAAGCGCGGCATCCGTCCTTGAGCTGGAAGTCCAGGACGAAGCGCTGGCCGCCGTTCTTCAGGTTGGCGGCTCCCGGAGCGGTGACGCCGAAACGGATGCCCGGAAAGGTCGCGAGATTCGGGAAACGCTTGACCAGGGACGCGTAAGCCGCATTGTCCGCGAGCGCGTCGGCCCGGATCAGCGAAAGGTCGTCCACGTCGATCATGGAGGGCTCCCCGTTGACGAGCAAGCACACCTGGTTCTGATTGGCGCGGAATGGGTACTCGGCGTAGGCGACGTCGACCTTGCCCGTGTCCCGGAACTCCCGCAGGTATCCCTGGTTTCCAGTGCGCCGCGCAAAGTCGAGAGCGGGGCCGGAGGCTCCCGCCTTGGCCATCTGAGAGACGAAGCACTCGCCGAAGCGCCCGGCCGGCCTCTTGTCGCAGGCCTTGTGCATCGAGGGCAGGAAGGTCGAGGCAGGCGACCACACGGCGGCGGGGCCCACCGGGGCCGGCGCGGGCACCGCCGTCGGAGTCGGCGGCACGGCCTCCTGCGCAATGGCGGTCGAGGCGAGCGCGAGCAGAAGAACGGCGCGAAGCGCGAACATCGTGCTGCGAGTTTCTATCATCATTCGGAGGATAGAATCCTTTTCCGATGCCCGGCGACTTCGTTCACCTCCATCTCCACAGCCAGTACTCCCTGCTCGACGGCGCGAACAAGCTGCCCGAGCTCTGCAAGCGGGTCGCGGAGCTCGGAATGCCGGCGGTGGCCGTCACCGACCACGGCAACATGTTCGGCGCCTTCCATTTCTTTCACGAGGCCCTGCAGCACGGAATCCGCCCGATCATCGGCGTCGAGGCGTACATCGCGCCCGCGAGCCGCAAGGACAAGGAAGCGAAGGCTTCGAGCGAATCCGGAGACGGGTACGCGTACCACCTGACGATCCTCGCCTCCACGCAGAAGGGCTATCGCAACCTCGTGCGCCTCGTGTCCGAGGCCTACCTGACTGGCTTCTATCACCGCCCCCGCATGGACAAGCAGCTCCTGCGCGAGCACGCTGAGGGCCTCATCGGCCTGTCGGGCTGCCTGAAGGGCGAGGTGGCCGGGGCCCTCTCCCGCGGCAACTACGGAGCGGCGAAAAAGGCGTTCCTCGAGTACGAGGACATCTTCGGCAAGGGCAACTTCTACGTGGAGCTCATGGACCACGGCCTGCCGCAGCAGACCGCGATCGTGCCCGACCTGCTGCGCCTCTCGACGGAAACCGGGGCACCGGCCGTCGCAACCAACGACAGCCACTATCTGCGCCGCGACGACGCATTTCCCCACGAGGTCCTGCTGTGCATCGGCATGGGCAAGACGCTCGAGGACGAGCGGCGGATGCGCTTCTACAACGACGAGTTCTACGTCAAGGACCCCGACGAGATGAAGGCGCGGTTTGCATCCTGGAGCGCCGAGGCGGTGACGAACACCGTCGCGATCGCCGAGCGCTGCGCGGTGTCGTTCGACACCGACGGCCTCCACCTGCCCACGTTCACGGCGCCGGGAGGCCGGCCCCCGGCCGAGTACTTCCGCGACCTGGCGAGCGAGGGTCTGGAGCGGCGCCTCACGGAGCTCTCTTCGGCCGACGCCGCGGCGATCCCGGCCGAGAAGTATCGCGAGCGGCTGATTTACGAGATGGCGGTCATCGAGAAGATGGGCTTCCCCTCGTACTTCCTGATCGTCTCCGACTTCATCCGGTACGCGCGCGAGAAGGGCATCGCGGTGGGGCCGGGCCGCGGCAGCGCGGCCGGATCCATCGTCTCGTGGGCGCTGCGCATCACGGAGATCGACCCGCTCAAGTACGACCTGCTCTTCGAGCGGTTCCTGAACCCCGAGCGCATCTCGATGCCCGACATCGACATCGACTTCTGCCAGGCGCGGCGCGGCGAGGTCATCGAGTACGTCACCGCGAAGTACGGGCGCGAGAACGTGGCACAGATCGTGACGTTCTCGCAGTTGAAGCCGAAGCTCGCCGTGCGCGACGTGGCGCGCGTGCTGTCGCTGCCCGTGGCGCTCGGAGACCGGATCGCCAAGCTGGTTCCGGACGGCCCGGACGTCAACTTCGAGCGGGCGTTCCGCGACTCGCCGGGCCTGAAAGAGGCGATGGCCGCCGACGAATCGATCGCAAGGGTGGTCAAGATCGCCGAGCGCCTCGAGGGCCTTTCGCGCCACGCCGGGATCCATGCGGCCGGAGTCGTCATCGCCCCGAAGCCGATCATCGAGTTCCTTCCGCTCTACCGGACGAACAAGGACGAAATCACGACGCAGTTCGACATGAACGCCGTCGAGAAAATGGGCCTGCTCAAGATCGATTTTCTCGGCCTCATCACGCTCGACATCCTCGAGGCGACCGCCAAGGCCGTGCAGGAGCGTCTCGGCGTCACCGTGGACCTCGACCACCTGCCGCTCGACGACGAGCCGACCTTCGAGCTCTTCCGCGCGGGGCGCACGGCCTGCGTGTTCCAGTTCGATTCCGGGGGCATGCGGGACCTCCTGCGCCGGGCCAAGCCCAAGGTCTTTCCGGATCTCGCGGCCCTGAACGCACTCTACCGCCCGGGCGCACTCGACGCCGGTACGGTCGAGGACTACGTTCGGCGCCGGGGCGGCACGCGCGTGACGTACCCGCTTCCGGAGCTCGAGCCCATCCTTTCCGAGACCCTCGGGATCCTGGTCTACCAGGAACAGGTCATGCGCATCGCGCAGCTCGTTGCGGGCTACTCGCTCGCCGAGGCCGACCTGCTGCGCAAGGCGATCGGCAAGAAGAAGCGAGAGATCATGGTTGCCGAGGGCGAGAAGTTCATCCGCCGCTCGGTCGAGCACGGAACGCCCAAGAAGAAGGCCCAGGATCTCTGGACACTGATCGAGCCCTTCGCGCGCTACGGCTTCAACAAGTCCCACGCCGTGGCCTACGCGCTCGTCGCTTACAAGACGGCGTACCTCAAGGCGCACTACCCGGTCGATTTCCTCGCCGCGAACCTGTCGGCGGAAATCGGTTCGACCGACGGGATCGTGAAGGTGCTCGGCGACTGCCAGGAGTCGGGCATTCCCGTCCTGCCGCCCGACATCAACGAGTCGGCAACGAGCTTTGCCGCGGTCGGCGCTGCGATCCGCTTCGGACTGGCCGCCATCAAGGGCGTCGGGGAGGCTGCAGCGCAGGCGATCCTGGATGAACGCCGGGCACGGCCGTACGCTTCCTTCACGGACTTTGCGACGCGGCTGGATTCCCGGGTCGTCAACAAGCGCGCGCTCGATGCCCTCATTGCGGCCGGCGCCTTCGACTCCCTCGGAAAGAACCGCGCGACGCTCGCGGCCGCGGCCGAGCGGGTGCTCGCTCAGACGGCGCGCGCGCGCGAGGAGGCAGCCCTCGGCCAGTCGAGCTTCTTCGGCGCAAGCGCGGCCGAGGACGGACCGCCGCGCGACGATTTTCCCGATCAGCCCGAGGGCCCGCTCGACGAGAAGCTGAAGGGCGAGAAGGACACGCTCGGCTTCTACGTCACCGGGCATCCCCTGGCCCGCTTCGCGGACGAGATCGAGCGGTTCGCCCAGTCGCGCATTGCGGACCTCGGGGCGCGCGTCGAGCAGTCCGTTCGCATCGCCGGCGTCCTCGGGAGCCTGAAGAAGCAGAAGATCAAGAAGGGCGTCAACGAGGGCAAGACCATGCTGAAGGCGACGCTCGAGGACACCAGCGGCACGGTTCCGGTCGCGATCTTCGCCAGCCTTTTCGAGAAGGTGCAGGGCTGGGTGTGCGACGAACTGCCCGTCCTGATCACGGCCACCGTGCGGGAATCCGGCGGAGCCATCGAGCTCACCGTGCAGGACATCACCCCGCTCGAGGGCATCCGGGAGCGCCGCGCCCGGGAGCTCGCGATCCGGGTCAACCTCGCATTCGCCGACGAAAACGTCCTCACCCGGCTTCAGGAGAGGCTGCGCTCCCACCCGGGCACGACGCCGGTGTCGATCCGGCTCATCCGCCCGGGCGAGTTCGAGGCGACTCTCAAGACCGCCGACTCGATGCGGATCGCTCCCTCTGCCCGGCTCACGAGCGAGATCCAGGCGCTGGCGGGGGAGGGGTCCGTCGAGTACGTCTTCTAGCTTCGCGCTCCGGCGCCTAGCGCGCCGGCTGCGCCCCGCGATCGCGGCGGCCACGGAGCTGGCGCGCGAACGCGGCGTCGCGCTCTATCTGGCGGGCGGCGTCGTTCGCGATCTGTTTCTCGCCCGACCCGTGCGCGATCTCGATCTCGTCATCGAAGGGGACGGGATCGCATTCGCTCGAGACCTCGCGACAGGCCTCGCCGCGTCGATCCGCGAGCATCGACGATTCGGAACGGCCGTGCTCGCGCTTTCGGACGGTGAGACGATCGACGTCGCTTCTGCGCGCCGCGAAAGCTATGCGCACTCGGGAGCCCTGCCCACGATCGTCGCCGGCGCCTCAATCGAGGAGGACCTCGCGCGGCGCGACTTCACGGTCAACGCGATGGCGCTCGAGCTCACGCCCGGGCGACGCCGCATCGATCCCTTCGGAGCCGTGGTCGATCTCGAGCGCGGCATGATCCGGGAACTGCATTCCCGCTCATTTCTCGACGACCCAACGCGCGCCTTCCGAGCGGTGCGCTATGCAAACCGTCTCGGGTTTCGGATCCACCCGGCGACGCGAAGGGCGATCGCCGCCGCGGTAGCGCACCGAGTCCTCGCGGACGTGTCCGGCGACCGCCTGCGCCGGGAGATCCGGTTGATCCTCGAGGAGCCCCAGCGCGGCCGGGCGCTCGTGAAACTGGCCGCCTTCGGCCTGTCGCAGGCTGTCTCGCCAGCCCTTGCCGCGGACCCTCGGGCGGCTCGCCGGATTGCCCGCGCAGAAGACCTGTCCGGATCCGTCGAGGGAGAGACGACGTGGCTCTGCTACCTTCTTGCCTGGATGTGGCAGGCGGGCGAGCGGGAAGTCGAACACGTCTGCGACCGGCTCGCGCTCGTCGGCGCACAAGGCCGGTCTCTGCGGCGATGGCCGGAGGTGGCGCGACGCCTTGCCGCCGCGGACGTCGCGAAGGACGTTTCGAACGACGAGCTCGCGGCCGCCGCGGCGGCGGTGCCCGCGCGGCCGAGGCGTGCGATGCTCGAGCGAGCGGCCGCGCGCCGCATCCATCTGACCATCCGGGGCTCAGACCTCATCGCCGCGGGCATTCCTGCCGGACCGGCGGTGGGAGCGGCGCTCGCCCGGACGTTGGCCGCCCGCCAGGCAGGCCTCATCCGCGACAAGGATGAGCTCGCCTTTGCGCTTGCGGCGGCGAAGGGGCAGGCGCAATGACGGCGCCGCTGCTCCTGCTCGCCGTCGTGCTCGCGGCCAGCCCGACGCCGACCGCTACGCCCGAGCCGCCGCGCGGCCCCACCTTCTGCGCTGAGTGGATCCGCCAGTCGAGCGAAGGGTACGAGCGCTTGACGCTCTTTCGCGATCGGACGCTCGTATGGAAAACGCACCGCGGCGGCAAGGACCAGGTCCGGCGTGAGCAGCTCGACGCCTCCGAGACCCAGTTCTACTGCGACCTCTTTGCCCGAGCCGACATCTGGGGCTTGCCCGCCGACTTGCGGACGGGCCTGACTGGCGACCTCGCGGGCGAATCTGCCGTCACGCTCGCGCGCCCGGACGGAAGCCGAAAGGTCGTCCGGTACGACGACCTGTCGACGGGTGACTGGGCGTCGGCGTCGCTGCGCTCCGCGCTCGAAGGGCTCAAGGCGATCTTCATGAGCCCGCTCGCGCCGGCCTCGCGCTTTGCGCCGGACCTCCTGGCTCCCGGAACGCTGCTGCGCCGGCTGGATGGCCATCTGTTCCGCGTCGTGCGCCAGGAGAAGGCCACCGGCTACGTCGAGATCGAGGGGGTCAACGAGCCCTACTCGCAGTGGGTGAAGATCGAGGAATTGCGCTACCAGTTCTCGCCGCCGGAGCCCCCGCGATGAACGATCCCGGCGCCCGAGCCCCGGTCGTTCGCGTGATGGGCGGGCGATGGAAGGGGCGCCGGCTCGAGGCATCCACGGCGACTCGCCCCACGTCTGGCCGCGCGCGCCAGGCCCTCGTGAACCTTCTCGCGGACCGAGTGGCAGGCGCGCGGGTGCTCGATCTCTACGCCGGAACAGGAGCGGTCGGAATCGAGCTGGTATCCCGCGGAGCGGCGGTCGCGGTCCTCGTCGAACGCGAGGCCGCGCCCCTGCGCCGGGCACTCGACCGGATCGGCGCGGGGCATGACGAGGTCCGGATCCTCGCTTCGACCGCCGACGCGGCGGTCGAGGAACTGACGCGCCAGGGCGAGACATTCGACATCGTGTTCGCCGATCCGCCCTACGCCGCCGACCCCCCGGGCGAGCTCGAAGGCCTGGCAGGCCTCCTGTCGGAGAGGGGGGTCGTCGTCTTGCAGGTGGACGCGCGCGCGCCGGCGATTTCGCTTCGCGGGCTCACCCAGCACGACCGGCGGGCCTACGGCCGTAACGTCTTCCTTTTCTTCGGGATGCTTTGACGGGCGAAGCCCGGAAATGTTAGGCTTCGCGATTCTGGCTAGACCCCTAACCCCCTTGGAAGGAGTCGATCCCATGCTGCAGACCGGAAGGCATTTTTTTACCTCGGAATCGGTGACCGAAGGGCATCCCGACAAGATCGCAGACCAGATCTCGGACGCCGTTCTCGACGCCGTGCTGCGCGACGATCCGACGGGTCGTGTCGCCTGCGAGACGCTCGTGACCACGGGGCTGGCCTTCATCGCCGGCGAGATCTCCACGAAGACCTACGTGGACCTGCCCTCGATCGTGCGGCAGACCATCAAGGAGATCGGCTACACGCGCGCCAAGTTCGGCTTCGACTACGAGACCTGCGCGGTCATCAATGCGATCGACCCCCAGTCGGCCGACATCGCCCAGGGCGTGGATACGGGCGGCGCCGGCGACCAGGGAATGATGTTCGGCTACGCGGTCCGCGAGACCGAGGAGCTGATGCCGCTGCCGCTGACCCTCGCGCACCGGCTGGTGCAGCGCCTTTCCGAGGCCCGGCGCAAGGGCGAGCTCGATTTTCTGCGGCCCGACGGCAAGTCCCAGGTCACCGTCGAGTACGAGGGAAGCCGCGCGATCCGTGTCGAAACCGTGGTCGTGTCGACCCAGCACGCCGAGGCGATCAAGCACGCCGCCCTGAAGGAAGCGATCATTGAGGAAGTCGTGAAGCCGGTGATTCCGGCCTCGCTGCTGACGGCGGATACCAAATTCCACATCAACCCGACGGGCCGCTTCGTCATCGGCGGCCCCCAGGGCGACACCGGCCTGACCGGGCGCAAGATCATCGTGGACACCTACGGCGGCAGCGCCCCGCACGGCGGCGGCGCATTCTCCGGCAAGGACCCCACGAAGGTGGACCGGTCGGCTGCCTACATGGCGCGCTACGTCGCCAAGAACATCGTCGCCGCGGGCTTGGCCGAGCGCGCCCTGATTCAGCTCGCCTACGCCATCGGCGTCGCGGACCCGGTGTCGGTCCACGTCGAAACGTTCGGGACCGGCAAGCTCCCGGAGAGCCGCATCGTCGCGCTCATCCGCGAGCACTTCTCGCTGACGCCCAAGGGCATCATCGAGACGCTCAACCTGCGCCGGCCCATTTACAAGGCAACCGCGGCCTTCGGCCATTTCGGCCGCCGGCTGCCCGAATTCACCTGGGAGCAGACGGACAGGGCCGAGGCGCTCGCGAAGGCGGGCGGGGTCGAGGTCGCGGCGCCGGTGGGAGGATAACGATGTCAACGGTGGTTTCCGCGGCGACGAAGCACGACGTCAAGGACCTCGCCCTCGCGGGCAAGGGGAAGACGCGCATCGAATGGGCGGACGCGAGCATGCCGGTGCTGCGGCAGATCCGCGAACGCTTTGAAAAGGAAAAGCCCCTCAAGGGCGTGCGCCTGGCGGCCTGCCTCCACGTTACAAGCGAAACGGCGAACCTGGCGCGGACCCTCGTGGCCGGGGGAGCCGACCTCGTGCTCTGCGCCTCGAACCCGCTCTCGACCCAGGATGAGGTCGCGGCATCGCTCGTCGCCGACTACGGCGTCGCCGTCTACGCGATCAAGGGCGAGGACCACACCACCTACTACGAGCACATCCGGGCGGCCCTGGCATTCGGGCCGCACATGACGATGGACGACGGCGCCGACCTCGTGTCCTCGCTGCTCTTCCTCGCCCTCGGACGCGACGCCGAGGTGGACCCGGTCGTGCGCGCCTGGGCCAAGGGGCTCTCGGCGGCCGAGCGCAAGGCGCTCTTCGACGACATCATCGGCGGCACCGAGGAGACGACGACCGGTGTCATTCGGTTGAAGGCCATGGAGAAGGCCGGCGTCCTCAAGTTCCCGGTCGTCGCCGTCAACGAGGCGAAGACCAAGCATTTCTTCGACAACCGTTACGGGACGGGGCAGTCCACGCTGGACGGCGTCATCCGCTCGACCAACCTGCTCATCGCGGGCCTGAACGTGGTCGTGGCCGGCTACGGCTGGTGCGGCCGCGGCGTCGCGATGCGCGCCCGGGGGCTCGGCGCGCAGGTCATCGTGACCGAGCTCGATCCGACCAAGGCGATCGAGGCCGCCCTTGACGGATACCGGGTCATGACGATGGCGCAGGCGGCCCCGATCGGCGACATCTTCGTCACGGTCACCGGCAACAAGGGGGTCCTGCGCGACGAACACTTCAGAGTCATGAAGGACGGCGCGGTCGTCTGCAACTCGGGGCACTTCAACGTCGAGATCGACATCCCGGCCCTCGAGAAGCTTTCCGGCGGGCGCCGTTCGATCCGGGACACGGTCGAGGAGTTCACGATGCGCGACGGCCGCCGCATCCACCTGCTGGCGGACGGGCGGCTCATCAACCTCGCCGCCGCGGAAGGCCATCCGGCCTCCGTCATGGATATGTCCTTCGCGAACCAGGCACTCGCCGCCGAGTTCATGGTCAAAAACCATGCGACGCTCGAGAACAAGGTCTATACCGTGCCGGAAGACATCGACCGGGAGATCGCGCGCCTGAAGCTCGCGGCGATGGGCGTCACCATCGACACGCCGACGCCCGAGCAGCAGAAATACATGACGTCCTGGGAAGAGGGAACCTAAAGCCCTAAGGATCGAAGCAGGGGTCCCTTCCTAGCTTCGCATCCGCACTAGGAAATAGGTGCCCGCCAGACCGAAGAGCACGTCCGGCGCCCATGCCGCGAGCAGCGGCGGCAGGGCGCCCGCCTCGCCGAGCTTCGTCGAGAAGGCCGTCGCGATCAGCGCGAGGATCCCCAGGAAGAGGCCCAGGCCAATCCCGGCCAGAGTCCCGCGCCGGCCGACCCGGAAGGCGAAGGGCACGGCCAGCAGGGCCATGATCGGGATGAGGATGGGGCCGGCGAGCTTTGCCTGGAGAGCCGTGTCGAGGCTCGCCGTCGAAAAGCCCCCGCCCTTCAGGCGCCTCGTCAGGCGCTCGAGCTCCCGGAATCGCATCTCTTCGGGGCGCCTCCGCACGGCTGCCAGCGCCTTCGGCGGGTCGCCCTCGACTGTCTCCTCCCGAAATGCGCGATAAGGCTCGTGCGCGGCTTTCTCGAAGCTGCGCGCCCATCCGTCCCGAAAGTTCCAGGCCTGACCGGTCCAGGCGGCGTCGCGCGCGGCCGTGCGCCGGACGAGCCGGAACTGCCGATCGAAGGTGAAAACGGAGACCCCGAAGAGCTCCTCGCTCTTGGCATCGGCCTCCTCGCGGTGCCAGATCTCGTTGTCGTTGGAAAGGTACCAGTTGCGTTCTCCCGGCCCCCGGCCCCCGGCCTCGGGAGGCTGGCCGTAGATCTCGTTGCGAAAGCGCGCCTGGCGCTGCTCGGAGAAGGGCAGGACGTACTCTCCGACCGCGAACGCCAGGACCGCGCCGAGCAGGGCGGCAACGACGACCGGTGTCGCGAGGCGCCAGAGCGAGAGTCCGGATGCCTTGAAGGCCGTGTCCTCGTTGTTCTTCGAGAGGGTCCCGAGACCCGCGAGTGTGGCGAGCAGGACCGCGAATGGAGCGATCTGGATCGTGATCGAGAGCAGGAAGTAACGGTAGTACCCGAAGATCGCGGCCGTCGACGGATGGTGCCGGGCCACCTCGTCCAGCTTGTCGGCGTAGTCCACCACAAGGGAGATCAGGACGGCCGAGGCGACGATCAGAGCGAACGCCGCGCCGAACCGGGCCAGGACGTAGCGGTCGGCCAGGGACAGGAAGTGGAAGCGCGATTGCCGCCCGGCCGTCGAAACCTTTGCGAGACGGGGCGCCTCTCGTGCGCCTGCGGCGGCCGTCGGTTCGGCGAGCGGCCGCGGGGCAGCGGGAGCACGACGTTCACGCCGATTCAACGCGGCGCCAACTCCAAGGGCGATCAGCAGCACGTTGGGCAGCCACATCGCCGCGGCCGGCGGCAGGCGCCCATCCGCGGCCCAGGTCTCTCCGGTCGAGAGCAGGAGGTAGTAGCCGAGCAGAATCAGAAGGGAGAACGCGAAGCCTCCGCCCCGTCCCGCCCGGCGCAGCGACTGCGCGAGGGGGATCCCGACGAGCGCGAAGGCGAAGCACGCGAACGGGATCGCGAGCTTCTTGTGGACCTCGATGAGCGCTTGTCTCCGGCGGGGATCCGAGCGGGGCAGGCGCTCGACCGCGGCGAGGAGCTCGGGGAGTGTGCGCGCCCGGATGCCCTTTTCTGAAGTCACCCTGGCGCCCGGGCTGTTGGGCGCCTCGCCTGCGAGCAAGAGTCGCTGCGATGCGTTGCGGGTGGTTCGGTAGCGGGACGGATCCTGCGGGTCGACCTCGTGGACGACAGACTCGAAGAGGTCGAGCCAGAGCCGGTCCTCCTCGAGCCTTAGCCCGCCGCGACGGGCCACGATGACCCGGTTCGGGGCATCGGATTCGTCGCCGAGCTTCAAGAAGATGCCCTGGAAGGACCGGCCATCGGCGGCGACGCGATCGAAGAAGAAGGTGATACCCGGCCGGGGCTCCCGAAACGTGCGGGGCGCGACGACGTTGACAATGGAGCTGGCGGCCACCCGCGCCATCGACCGCTCGAGGGCTGCGTTGGTTGCCGGCAGCACCGCGTTATAGATGAAGAGCACCACGATCGACAGCGCAGCCGCGGCGCCCATGACCGGCCGGTACAGGGCCGTGGGTCCGACGCCGCAGGCCCCGAGGGCCGTCAACTCGGAATCCGACGAGAGGCGCCCAATGCCAATGAGGACGCCGAGCAGCAGCGACATCGGCAGGGTCAGGACCACGATCCACGGAAGCGAGAGTCCGACGAGCCGGGCGACCTCGAGAAACGGCGCGCTGCGGCGCACGGCGAAGTCCGCGAGAAACAGGATCGTGCGGATGAGCAGGACGAACGTATAGGCGGCAAACCCGAGCAGGAACGGGGGCCAGATCTCGCGGAGCACGGAGCGGGAGACCAGGCGCATCAGGTAGCGATAGTGCAGACAGCGCCGACGCAAGTAAAGGCCCGTGGATCGGGCCTGAATCGTGATTTTACATAATATATCTTATCGGACGCTGTAAATAAGCCGCGAACAGCTTGAAACTTGCTCGCTGCGACGCCCTCTCTCGATCCCCGCTGCCGCGCATTCGCCTCAAGCCTCTCCGGCGCAGGTTTGTTGAGAACCGCTGGAACGATGAGCAAGGCCGAGGCCGCCGCGAACGATGGACGCCGCTAGGTCTTCTTCGTGAGCTCCAGTTCGCCGGATTCGAGCTGCTTGATGACACCGCGAAGCGCGTCGATCAGCTCCGCCTTCGCCACCCGCGTCTTGTGAAACGCGACGTTGAGGCGGAAGGGCCCGTCCTTGGGCGAGTAGATGAAGTGGAACTCACGGCGTTTCCCCTCGCCCGCGCTCCCCTTTTTCTGTTCGCGCAAATCGTCGCGTGTCGAACCGCCCGCGACCTGGGCGATCGCCTCTTCCATCTTCTTCTCGTCGCCGAGCCGCGCGATCTCGAGGAGCACGGAGCGGGCGTCGATGTCGGCGCGCCGACATTTCTCCCGGAGCCGCTCCGGAATCTGAAGCAGCGACATCGCCTCGGTGACCGAGACGCGGGATTTTCCGATCGTCGTCGCGATGTGCTGCTGCGTGTAACCGTGGGTCTGTGCGAGTAGCGCGTATCCCATCGCCTCCTCGAACGGGTGCAGGTCGCGGCGGTGGAGGTTCTCGATGAGAGCGATCTCCATGACCTCGTTGTCGGGCACGTCGAGCTCGATGCAGGGAACTTCCGTCAACCCGGCCTCGAGCGCGGCGCGGAAGCGCCTCTCCCCCGCGATGATCCGGAACCGGCCATCGGGCAGGGGCTGGACGAGCAGCGGCTCGAGGACGCCCTTCGACTCGATCGACAGCTTCAGCTCCGAGAGGTCGCCGACGCTTCTGCGCGGCTGGTCGGGATTGGTCTCGATCGCCTCGATCGGAAGGTGACGTCCGAGCGAGGGACCGAACCGCTCGGACAGCGAATCCACGAAGTGGGAGTCGTGGCGCATGTGGGACTCGGTCGGAAGGCCGCGGCGCTTAGACACGGGAAAGCACCTCCTCGGACAGAGAGTAGTACTCGGCGGCGCCGCTCGAGCGCGGCGCGAACGTGAAAATCGACTCCTGGTGCGCCGGGCTTTCCTCGAGCCGCACGCTCTTGGAGATCGTGGTCTTGAAAATCTTCTTGCCGAAGACGCCGGTGATCTGCTTGTACACGTCCTTGCCGAGCACGGTGCGCTTGTCGTGGAGCGTGATCACGACGCCCAGGATCTGGAGGCTCGGGTTGGGGCGCGCCTTGATCTTGTCGATCGTCTCGAGCAGGTCGTCGGTGCCCTCGAGCGCGAAGTAGGAGGACTGGATGGGGATGAGCACATGGGTCGAGGCCACCATGGCGTTCACGGTGATCATCCCCAGGGTCGGCGGGGTGTCAATCAGGACGGCGTCATAAGCCCGGCGGACCGCGTCGATCTTGTCGCGGAGCTTGAAGTGACCGTCGATCTCCCCCATCAGCTTCGACTCGAGCTTGGCGAGCGAAATCCTCGCTGGAGCGATGTCGAGGTGCTTCATCCCCGAGGGGACGATGACGTCCTTCAGCTTCACGTCGGGGTCGGTGAGAACGTCGAACATGGACTTCTCGACCTTGCGTCGGTCGAGGTAAGACATCGTGCTGTTGGACTGCGGATCGAGGTCGATCAGGAGGGTCTTCATCCCTTTCTGCGCCATGGCTGCCGCCAAGTTGATGGCGGTCGTGGTCTTACCGACGCCGCCCTTCTGATTGGTGATGGAAATGATCACGATCCGGAGTGTACATCGCGGAGTTCGGCAAGGGGCGACGGATCGCGGATCTTCCAGGAGAGCTACATGCGGTACTTGCCGAGCTCGTCCGGGCTCGCTTCCTCGAGCCATTTCTTCAGGCGATCGGGATCCTGATCGCCCTCGGCGCGCAAGCTGCGGCTTTTCTCGAGGACTTCTTCCTCGACGAAGATCTCGGCGTGGGACCGCAGGGCCAGGGCGATCGCATCGCTCGGGCGGCTGTCGACCGAGAGCGTCGAGTCTTTCCGCGTCAGGTGGATTCGGGCGAAGAACGTGTTCTCGCGCAGGTCATTGATGACGACCCGCTCGACGTGGGCGTCGAGCTCCGCCAGAAGGTTCTTCAGCAGGTCGTGGGTCATGGGCCGCGGCGTTGAAACCTTCTCCATCTCGAGCGCGATGGCGTTGGCCTCGAAGATCCCGACCCAGATCGGGAGGAAGAGCCCCTTCTCGGTGTCGCGCAGGATGACGACCGGCATGTTGGAGACCGGGTCCATGAGGAGGCCCTTGATTTCCATCTTGATCATTGCGCACCCCCTTCCAAAAAGACCTAGGCCGAGAGTCTTCCCACGAGCGAGTTCGGCAGGCCGCGCACGACTCGCACCGGGACGTACTCGCCCGGGCGCAGGGTCTGACCCGCGTCCTCCACGTGGATGATCCGATTGCAGGACGTCCTGCCCTTGCTCTGGCCGCGGCGGTCTTCGCCTTCGACGAGGATCTCGAACTCCCGCCCGACGAGGCCCTGGTTGATCTCGTGCTGAATCTCGGTCTGGAGGTCGAGAAGCTGCTTCAGCCGTCCGGCCGAAACCTCGTTCGGGACTTCCCCGTCTGCCCCCCACCGGGCCGCCGCCGTGCCCGGCCGCGGCGAGTAGCGGAAGCCGAACAGGCTCCCGAACCGGATGCGCCGCACGAGGGCGAGCGTCTCTTCGAAGTCCTCCTGCGTTTCGCCCGGAAAACCGACGATGAAATCCGACGAGAGCGAAAGCCCCGGCACGCGCGCCCGGATGCGCTTGGCCGTCGCCTCGTACTCGCCCGCCGTGTACCGGCGTTTCATCCGACGAAGGACCCGATTCGAACCCGACTGCGCGGGCAGGTGCAGGTAGGGCGCGATGGGGCCCCCCTCCGCGAGCGCGTCCACGAGGTCGTCGTCCATCAGGCTCGGGTGCGAGGTGATGAACCGGACACGGGAGAGTCCCTCGACCCGCCCGGCCCGGCGCAGGAGCTCGCCGAGGCCGAAGCCCTCCCCGGGGTCGCGGTACGCGTTGACCGTCTGCCCGAGCAGCGTGACCTCGGTGTAGCCGAGGGACACGAGGTGATCGAGCTCCGAGAGAATCTCGGCCGCGCGGCGGCTGCGCTCCCGGCCGCGCGTGAAGGGCACGATGCAGAAGGTGCAGAACTGGTCGCAGCCCTCGATCACCGTGACGTAAGCCTGGAAGCGCGACTCCCGCGCGATCTCTCGGAACTGGTACACGGGGTCTTCCGTCGGCAGCTCGAGGGCCAGAGCCTGGATGCGCTCGCGCCGGGCCGCGGCGACCATCTCCCCGATCTTCTCGACCTGGCCCGTGCCTGCCACAAAGTCCACCCAGGGGGCCCGGTCCAGGATCTCCTCGCCGGAGACCTGCGCGACACATCCGGTGACTCCGACGATCAGACCTGGATTCTCCTGCTTGCGTCGGGCGAGAACGCCGAGCTCGCTGAAGACTTTGGCCTCCGCCTTCTCGCGGACCGAACAAGTGTTGAGCAGTATGACGCCCGCCTCTTCGCCGTCGGCGGCGCGCCGCAGGCCCTGCGACTCGAGCTGGCCTGCCATGCGCTGCCCATCCAGCACGTTCATCTGGCAGCCCCACGTTTCGACGCGGTATGCGGGCAGGCAGAGGTCCGTGGCGAGTGGTTTCGGCATCATTCCCGGATCCAACCGGGCATCGCTCCGGCCTGACGCGCCTTCTCGGGCAGATCCGTCAGGGCCTTCTCGGCTTCGACGAGCTCGCTCTTGGTTTCCGCGAGCTCGCTCTTCGCCTTGTCCCACGCGGGCTTGATGACCCGGTCGCGATACTGCCCGTCGTCCCAGGCGTAGAAGTCGTTCTCGAGCTTGTTCACGGCCGCCTGCAGCTCGACGACGCGCGCCTTGTCGTCCACGACACGGGTTCTCGTCTTGTCGGCGGTCTGCTTCCAGTACGCCTCGCCTCCTCCGGTAGCCCCCGCATCGGCCGCAGATCCGGCCCGTCCGGGGATCACGGCGACAGGCGGCACAGGAGTCGAAACCGGCTTCGCCACGGTGGGTGCGGACTTGCCCGAGGAGACCTTTCCTTTCGTGGAGTTCTTGACGAGCGACCGGTTGTCGATCGTCAGGGTTCCGGCTTCGGCCGGCGCTGCCTCCCGCGACTCGTGGGCCGCATGGACGACATCGGAGAAGCCCTGCCCGCCGTCGTAGGGTTTGCTCGCAACCGGGGTCGCCCTCGGGCGGCCGAAACCACCTGAAAGTCTCCGAGCTGGTGTCGGTGTCCGCGTCGGTTCCTGGGCCGACAGGGCCGTTGTGACCGCAATCCCGACGATCGCGAGCCACATCCGAAATCCAAAATCCGAAATCCGAAGTCGAGTTCTCATGGCTCCTTCGTCCCCTCGCGCCCATAGGCATCCTCGAGGCGGACGACATCGTCGAGCTCCGGCGAGGAGACCTCGAAGATCACGCATGCCTTCTCGGCGCGCATCCGATGCTTGACGCCCGGCCGGATGCGGTAGGTCTGACCGGGCCCGAGCCGGCGTTCCCGCATCTCCCCCTCTTCCTCAACCAGGAGTAGCACGTCGCCCTCCAGGACATACAGAGTCTCGTCCTTCTGTTCATGGTACTGCAGCGACAGGCTGTGCCCCGCCGAGAGATACAGGACCTTGCCGGCATAGCGTTCGGTCTCTGCAAAGATTTCTTCGCGGCCCCAGGGCTTCTTCACCGTCCTCATGGTTCTACTCCAAAGATGCGCTCGACCTCGGCGGGCTCGCAGGCCTCGAGAGCCCGCTGCGCGAGGCCCCTTGCCCGGGCCGCATCGATCGTCGCGATGTGGTCCTTCAAGCCCGGAATGGCGACCGGCGTGACCGACAGGTCCGTGATGCCGAGCCCGATGAGGACCGACGCCCCGAGGGGATCGGCCGCGAGCTCCCCACAGACCGAGACCGGCCGGCCGAGCGCGCGTCCCGCCTCCACGACGTACTGGATCATTTTCAGGATCGCGGGGTGGAGGGGCCGGTAGAGCGCCGAAACATCGGGGTTGGCCCTGTCCACCGCGAGGCCGTACTGCGTGAGGTCGTTGGTGCCGATCGAAAAAAAGTCCGCCTCCCGGGCCAGCCGGTCCGCGAGCAGAGCGGCCGACGGGACCTCGATCATCACTCCGAGGGGCGGCGCCTGCCGCAGCCGGTTCCTGGAGGCGACCGCCTCGAGGGTCCTGCGAGCTGCCTGCAGCTCCGACAGCGACGTGACCATCGGCAGGAGGATCCGCAGGTCGCCCTTGCGCGAGGCCAGGCAGAGCGCCGTCAGCTGCTCTTCCAAGAGCTCCGGGTGTGCCAGGCAGTACCGGATGCCGCGCAGCCCGAGAGCCGGATTCTCGCCGGGGGCCGGCGCGATCCCCTTCTCCCCGCCGAGATCGTAGGTCCGCACGATGACCGGGTGCGGAGAGGCCGCGGCAAGCAGCGTTTCGTAGGCCGCGCGCTGCTCCTCGACGCCGGGCGAGCGCGGCAGCGAACGCAGGTAGAGGAACTCGGAACGAAAGAGTCCCACCCCCTCCGCCGAGAAACGTTCGAGCGCCGAGATCTCCTCGGGCAGCTCGAGGTTGGCGCGGACCGCGATGCCGACGCCGTCCCGCGTGGCGGCCGCCCGTGCGGCGCGCCCGCGCTGCCGCCGGCTCTTCTCCCGGTCTTCGCGGACGCGCGCGAGGGCGCGGCGGATCCGCACGCGGGATGGGTGTGCCTCGACGATGCCGCGGTCCCCGTCCACGATGATGGGCCGTTCGGACGAGACCGCCTCGCAGAGACCCGGGATCCCAACGACGGCCGGAAGGCCGAAAGAACGGGCGATGATCGAGGCGTGCGACGTCGGTCCGCCGCGCTCGAGCGCCAGAGCGCGCACGCGGCGGGGATCCAGGCGGGAGGCGTCGACCGGCGAGAGCTCGTCGGCGACCAGGATCGAGCCCCGCGGCAGCTCGGCCGGCCCCGGCCGCTCTCCGTCGGAGAGGTGGGCCGCGATCTCGCGCGCCACGTCGGCGATGTCCGCTTCCCGCTCACGCAGGGCGGCGGAGTCGGCTGCCGCGAGTCGGGCGCCAAACTCCCGGGTCACTTCCGCCAGCGCCCACTCGGCGTTGACCCGATCGCGCCGGATTCGCTCGACGATGCCGCCGAGGTAGGTCTCATCGACGGCGATGAGGCTGTGGGCCTCCAGGATCGCGGAGAGCTCCGAGCCCATGTCGCCCTTGGGCTCCCCGGCGTGGCGCACGAGCTCCTCGGCCGCGCGCGCAGCCGCGCGGCGCAGCCGGCGCTCTTCCTTCTCGAAGTCCTCGGGGAGAACCGCCCGGCGAAATGCGGGGAGCCTGCCGAACCGGATGATCACGGCCCGGCCGACGGCGAGGCCCGGTGAAACGGAGAGGCCCTGGAGCATTTGTGAGTTGTGAGTTGTGAGTTGTGATCGGAACAATCACCAATCACAAGCCGCCCATCACCGGCCCCTTCCTACTCTTCCTCGTCGAAGCTGCGGGCGATCAGGTCCTCGACAGCGGCGAAGGCGTCCTTCTCGTCGTCCCCCGTAACGGCCAGCGTGATGTGCGTGCCCTGCGAGGCCGCGAGCAGCAGGATCCCGAGGATGCTCTTGCCGTCGACCTCTTCGCCGTTGCGGCGGATCTTGACCTCCGAGCGGAAGCGGCTGGCGGTCTGAACGAACTTGGCCGCCGCCCGCGCGTGGAGGCCAAGGCGGTTGCGGATGGATAACTCGCGTTCGATCACGATTCCCTCTCGCCGACCGCGGGCGCGACCGGTGCGGCCTCTTCCGCGAGCAGGTCCGAGGCGACGTAGATGGATCGCTGGCCGCGATCCTTGGCGACGTGGGCCACCTCGGTGACGGGCCGGCCGCTTCTCTGAAGCGAGGCGCACTTCAGGACCATGGGCAGGTTGACGCCGGTCACGATTTCCACCCGGTCCTTGCGCAGGAACGGAAGGGTGAGGTTGGTCGGGGTTCCGCCGAACATGTCCGTGAGGATGATGGCGCCGTCGCCCTCGTCGGCCTGCTCGAGCCCCCGGCGGATCTTCTCGCGCGCGTCCTCACCCGTTTCGCTCCATTCGAGCGCGACGGCGACGATTCGCTCCAGCCCGGGCTGGATCGTGAGGGCGGCCGCCCGCAGTTCTTCCGCGAGCCTGCCGTGCGTGACGAGCAGAATCCCAATCATGCGAGGGGGGCATTATCTCACTCGCGAGTGGCATCGCGGTGGGATACCCGGACGGGGTATCCCTGCGCGTGGAGCAGCTCCGCGAGCCGCTCGGCGACGTAAACCGAGCGGTGCTTGCCGCCGGTGCAGCCGATGCCGATCGAAACGTAGGTCTTGCCTTCCCGGTCGAAGCGCGGCAGCAGGTAATCGAGGAAAGAGGTCAGCCGATCGAGAAACGGCGCCGTCTCCGGGTCCTTCTCGATGTACGCGGCCACGGCCGGGTCCATCCCGGTTTTGCCCTTCAACTCCGGCACGAAATGCGGGTTGGCGAGAAACCGCACGTCGAAGAGCAGATCCACGTCGTGTGGGGTTCCGAATTTGTACCCGAAGGACGTCGCCGAAACGACCATGCCGCCTCGATCGGGGTCTCCCACGAACGTCTTCTGCATGAAGGCCCGCAGCTCGTGTACGTTCATGGCCGACGTGTCGACGACCACGTCGGCCACCGCTCGCACGTTCTCGAGCATGGCGCGCTCGCGGCGCAGCGCCTCGAGCAGCGGGACCTTGCCCGCCAGGGGGTGCGGCCGCCTCGTCTCGGAGAAGCGCCGGATCAGCGACTCCTCCGAGGCGTCCAGGAAGAGCAGTCGCGTTCCGGGCACGCGCGCGCGCAGGCGGGCGAGGATCTCCGGAAACCGGACGGCGAAATCCGGGTTGCGCACGTCGAGGATGATGCCAACGCGTGTCGCCGTTACCTGCCCGAGGAGCGGCTCCAGCAGTTCGAGGGGAAGGTTATCCACGCAGAAGTACCCCATGTCCTCGAGGCACTTGTTGACGTAGCTCTTTCCGGAGCCCGAGAGTCCGGTGACGACGACGAGGCTCTCGGGAACCGTGCCGGGAGCCGGCGTGAGGCGATTCACGTGCGCCGCCCTTCTTCGCGCGAGTTCTTGGCGATCTCCTCGTCGACCCGGCGGGCGAATTCCTTGGCCGCGTCGTAACCCTGGCTCTTGAGCAATTCGTTGCGCGCGGCGATCTCGATGAGCAGCGCCAGGTTGCGCCCCGAGGCAACCGGAAGCCGCAGGAGCGGCATTGCGCGGTCGAGGATGGTGTAGGTCTCCCCGTCCAGGCCGAGCCGATCGTACTTTTTGGCCGGATCCCAGCGCTGCAGCTCGATCACGAGCTCGACCGACTTCGAGGCCCGCACGGCCGACACGCCGAAGAGGTGCTTGATGTTGATGATCCCGATGCCGCGCAGCTCCATGTGGTACCGGATCATCTCGGCCGCGCGACCCACCAGCGCCCCGCTCGGATAGCGGCGGATCTCGACCGCGTCGTCGGCGACCAGGCGGTGCCCGCGGTGGACGAGATCGAGCGCGCACTCGCTCTTTCCGATGCCCGACTCGCCCACCAGCAGCACACCCATGCCGTAGACGTCGACGAGAACTCCGTGGAGCGTTGTCGAGGGGGCAAGCTCGTCCTCGAGCACGCGGGTGATCGACTGGATGACGACGGAGGTCGTTTTGTCCGAGACGAACAGGGGGATCTCCCGCCGCCGGCATTCCCGCACGACGTCGTCGGGCGGCTGCTGGCCCTTGGTGACCACGAAGGCGGCGATCGGAAGGGCGCAAATTGCCTCGATGCGCTCGCGGCGCACGTCCGCGGGCATCGTGTCGAGGTAGTTGAGCTCGCTCTCCCCGAGGATCTGGATCCGTCCCGGCTTGATATACGGGATAAACCCGGCCAGGGCCAGGCCCGGACGCTGGATCCGGCCCCACGAGACAGCGCGGGCCATGCCCGACTCCCCCGCCACGGCGCGCAGCTCGAGCTCTTCGAGCGCGGGGCTCCTCAGGATCTCCGCCGTCAGTGCCGGCGGCGTCTTCGGAGGCGGCGAGGCGCCGTTCATGACCGGACCAGCAATCCGGCCTCGGCGCCGCGGAGCACGCCGAGCATCTCGACGGGAGAGACGCGGACCTCCGCGCCCCCGATCAGCATTCGGGCACAATCAACCCGAGGTCCCCGTCGCGGCGGCGATAGAGGACCGAGATCTTCTCGTTCGAGGCATCGCGGAACACCAGCACTTCCTGGCCCGAGGATTCCATGACGAGGGCGGCTTCGTCCACCCCCATGGGCTTGATTGCCGACTGGCGGGTGCGCACGACGCGGGCGCCGGACGGCTCCGGCGGGGCGAGCGCCTCCGGTGTCTGGGCGCGCCACCCCTTCGGCAGGAACCGGGACCAGCCGCGGTGCTTGCGGTCGCGCCGCCGCTCGGTGTCGCGCATCGCCTGCGCGTCGATCTTCTCGAACGCCGCGGCCACGGCGGCGCGCGGATCGCCGGTCTCCTCCTGAGCCTTCCAGCGCCGGCGTCCATGGATCGCGATCACCTCGGCGCCGAATCGGTGCTTCTCGTGAGACAGAACGAGGCGGACGTCCGCGGGGCTCCCGAGGTGGCGCTCCAGGCGTTGCGCGCGCTCCTCGGCCAGCTCCTTCAACGACGGAGTCACTTCGACGTTGCGACCGGTGCATTCGACGGCCATGGGGACCTCCTAAAAGGACTGCTTGCGCTGAGAAGAGGACGGGATTCGCAGCTCCTCGCGGTACTTCGCCACGGTGCGGCGCGCGATCTGGATGCCCTCGGCGCGCAGCTTCTGGGTGATGCGCGCGTCCGAGTGCGGCCGCCGCGGGTCCTCGTCCTGGACGATGCGGGAGATCTTGTTCTTGATCGAGAGCGAGGACACGTCGTCCCCCTGCGACGAGTCGATGCCGCTGTGGAAGAAGTACTTCATCGGAAAGAGCCCGCGCGGCGTGTGGATGTACTTGTTGGACACGACGCGCGAAACGGTGGACTCGTGCATGCCGATGTCGTTGGCGACGTCTCGCAGCACGAGCGGGCGCAGGTGCTCGATTCCGTGGTCCAGAAATCCGCGCTGGTGCCGGACGATCGACTCGGCAACCTTGTAGATCGTCCGCTGGCGCTGGTCGAGGCTCTTGATCAGCCAGATGGCCGAGCGCATCTTGTCCTTGAGATAGTTGGCGGCCTCGGCTCCGATCGCACTGTTGCCGCCGCGCAGCAGGCGGCGGTACGACGCCGAGATGCGCAGCTTGGGAAGGCCATCCTCGGAGAGCTGGATGATGTACTCGTCTCCGATCTTGCGCACGAAGACGTCCGGCTCCACGTAGATGGTCCGCTCGCTCGAATACTTGCGCCCCGGCTTGGGCTCGAGGTTCTTGATGATCTCGAATGCGGCCTGGATCTCCGACATGCCGACCCCGAGCGATTTGCACAATGGGGCGAACTGGCGGTTCAGGAACGCGGGCCAGTGCTCGCGGATGATCTTCTCGATCAGCTCGTTTTCGACGCCCAGGGCCGCGAGCTGCAGGAGCAGGCAGTCCGGAAGATCGAATGCTCCCACGCCCGCCGGGTCGAAGGACCGCACCAGCGCGAGCGCCGCATCCACCTCGGCGTCGTTCTCGTATTCCGCTTCGCGGATCTCCTCGCGAGAAACCTGGAGGTAGCCGGCCTCGTCCACGTTGCCGATGAGGTAGGCCGCGATCTCGCGCACCTCGTCGCTGACGCCGGACATGGACAACTGCCACGTCAGGTACTCGGGCAAGCCCTCGGGCCGGGTCAGCACGTTCTCGAGGGAGTACTCCTCGGGCTGCTCCTGGTACTGCCGCGGGTTGTACGACGAGTCGAGGTAGTCCTCGAAGTACGAATTGAAGTCGATCTCCTCGAAGGAGTCCCGCTCCTTCTCGGCGGCCGGGGCCGCCTCGGCCGGCGCGCCCGCGTCCTCGTTGTCGCGCGCGGCTTCCACCCGTTCGGTCTCCGAGGTCTCTTCCTGCTCCTCGAGGACCGGGTTCTCGACGACTTCCTGGGTGAGGACTTCCTGGAGCTCCAGCCGCGACATCTGCAGCAGCTTGATCGCCTGCTGCAGCGACGGCGTCATGACCAGCCGCTGGGAGAGTCGGAGATTGAGCTTCTGTTCGAGCGCCATGGCGGCGGTCGGCCCTACTGGAGCCGGAAGCCCTCCCCGAGATAGATCTTTTTCACTACGTCGTCATTCGACAGTGCAAGAGGCGTGCCTGTTCGAAGGATTTCCCCCCCGCTGATTATATAGGCGCGGTCGACGATGCTCAAAGTCTCGCGCACGTTGTGGTCCGTGATCAGGACGCCGATGCCCGAGGACGCGAGGCGCCGGACGATCTTCTGGATGTCGAGCACCGCGATCGGATCGATCCCGGCGAAGGGCTCGTCGAGCAGGAGGAAGTAGGGCGAGAGCACGAGACTGCGGGCAATCTCGACCCTCCGGCGCTCCCCCCCGGAGAGCGTGTACGCGCGGTCGGACCTCAACTCCGTCAGGCCGAACTCGGCGAGCAGGGCCGTGCAGCGAGCCGCGCGCTCCTCGGGAGTCAGTGCGAGCGTCTCGAGGATCGCAAGCAGGTTTTCCTGCACCGTCATCTTCCGGAAGACCGAAGGCTCCTGCGGCAGGTACGAGATCCCGGCGCGCGCCCGACGGTACATCGGCAGCTCGGTGACGTCGCTCGACCCCAGCCGCACCGCCCCCGCGTCGGGCCGCACGAGGCCGACGACCATCGAGAAGATCGTCGTCTTGCCCGCACCGTTGGGACCGAGCAGGCCGACGATCTCTCCCGCGGCGATCTCGAGCGAGACCTGGCGCACGACCGTTCTGCCGCGATAGGCCTTGACGAGGCCTTCGGCCGACAGAACCGGCCTATCGCCGGATCGCGGGAGGTTCTGGCTCAATTCTTTTCTGTCCGGTGAATCGTTTCCGTCTTGCCGCCCTCGGGGGCCGTGATCTCGACGCTACGCCCCCGATCGAAGATCGTCAAGATGGCCCCGGCGACCTGGTTTCCGCCGGAGTCCGTCACACGCGCGGGCGCGCCCCAGAGCACCGTCTTGCCCTGCTTCGGGTAGTCCACGGCCTTCTCCGCCCTGGCCGTGCGCCCCGCGGCGCGGTCGGACAGGTCCACGTCGCCCGAGATCTCCATGCAGTCGACTCCCCGGTCCTTGCCGAGCCACGCGGTCGATTCGCCGCCGGACGCCCGCCAGCCCGAGCCGCGCGTGACGGTCACGCCTCCCTCGAAACGGCCGCTGCGGTCCGTGTCGCGGTACAGGAGGCGACGTGCGGTGACGGTCGAGGCCGCGCGCTCGCCCGTTTTCGGCGGGCGCTCGGGCGCGAGCACGGCGCGAACGTTCTGCACGGCGTTGACCGTTTTGTCCGCGTCGGACAGCGTGATGTCGTCGGCAAAGAGCGACGAATCGTCCTGCCACAGGGAGGCGGCCCCCGACAGGACGGCGAGGTGACTCTCGTCATCGAGGACGATGCGGTCCGCCTTCGCGTAGCTCGGCCGATTCGGGTCGCCGACGAAAGTCACGGCGTGCGGCCTCTGCGGATCGGCGCCCAGGACCGCCCGAGCGCGGCCCGTACCGCGCACCTGCTGCCGCGCACGATCCATCTCGATTCGATCGGCCGAGAGGCGGGAACCGCCGCTCGTCACCCGGGCGGAATGAAAGGCGTCGCCGGTCAGCAGCCACAGTCCCGACGCGTCGAGCTCGACGGCGCGGGCGGCATCGCCTGTCCGGCCGTCGGCGTTCATTTTGACCGATCCCTCGAGCGCAACGTTCTGCGCCTCACCCTGCGCCGAGAACCCGAGCGTTGCCTTCTCGGCTTCTGCGTGTCCGCGCTCGCCTTCCACGCGTACGCCGCCCGAGGCGCTGGCCGAAGCCGGGCGCCCGTCCTCGAATGTCACCGCAATCTGCGGGGCGGTCAGGCGGCGGGCCGGCTCCGAGAGGAGTGCGGGGGTCCCGGTGAGCGAAAGGCTATGCGGCTTTCCGGCGGCATCGAACGTCAACAGACTCTCGTCGCCCGAGTACTGCCGCTCGACGCTCCCCCTTTGGGGCCCGGCGGCCGACGGGGCGGGAGCGAGGATGCCCCGGACGTTGCCCGTCCCGCGCGCCCATTCCGTCCGTCCGCCGGAAGGCCCGGTCTTCACCGTCAGGCGATCGGCGCCGTAGCGGTCCCCCGTCTTCGATTTCCCGTCGACGTTGTCGAGCTCCAGGAGGCCCGCCTCCCTCCGGAATACGCCCTGGCGTGCCGAGAGCTTCGAGAGCCCGCCCGAGTCCGCTCCGAGACCTACACCTTCGATCGGGCCCGCAAACCGAACCGCCTTTTCCGAAAGGTCGTACCGCGCCGAAGGCGCGGTCAGGTCGATCGAGCCGCGCGTGAAGTGGACCGGGCGGGGCGCTTCGAGAGTGTGGCGCGAGGGGTGGAAGAGGATCTCCTCGGTTTCGGCCAGCGACGACTCCTCGTCGGACCAGCGCACGTTGCCCCACAGGCGCGCCTCCCGCGTGCGCTCGTCGTACTCGCCCCGGTCGGAATGGACCGTGACGGGGGCGCCGTCGTCGGGATAGACCGTCAGGGTCACCTTCTCCCCGGAGTAGAGATCCGGGGCCAGCCCTGCTCCCGGCCCGTAGCCGATCGTCCGATCGGCCCTGATTCGGAGCAGCGGCTTTCCGGCGACCGATTCCGTGAAATCGAATCCGTCCAGCAGGGTCGTGGCCTGACCCCGCCCCGCCTCCGAGGAGCCCGCGGCTTGCGAGCCGCCGCGGCGGCCGGAGGCCGGACGCCTTCCGGGCCGGAACGAGAAGGCCAGTACGGCGGCGAAGAGGATTCCGCACCCGAGCACGACGAGATCGAGACGGCGGATTCTCAAGCGCCCGCCTCGGGTGTCGCGCGAGCCGAGACGATCTCGACCTGTAGCCCGTAGCCCCGCCGGTCGTCGGACAGCCGGTACTGCGCGTCGAAGGGCAGGCCCGAGGCCGCGAGTCTGCCGAGGCCCGGATCGGGTTGCCACGCGATGCACCGCACGTCGCCGCGCGGCGCGCGTAGACGTCCCCGCAGACCCGACGTCCCGACCGCAAGGAAGGGACCGGCGGCCTGGACTGCCCGGGCGAGGAAGACGGGTCGGGGATTGCCCGCTCCATGCGGCTCGAGCCGGGCGAGCTCGACCGCAATGCCAGGGGTGACCTGCTCGATCGGCAGCTCCACCTCCGCCTCGAGTGTCCGGACGAGCGCTTGCGCGGCAACGCGCGACGAGAAGAGCGTGCGGGCTTCCTCCCGGAACGCCTCGAACCGATCGGCCGGCACCGTCGCTCCGGCCGCCTGTTCGTGCCCGCCGAATTCGAGAAAGTAATGCGCCAGCTCTTTCATGATTCCATGGAGCGACACGCCCGGAATGCTTCGGCCCGAGCCCGTCGCCCTGCCTCCCTCCAGACCGAAGAGCAGGACGGGGCGGTGATATTCCCGCGCGAGGCGCGAGGCCGCAATGCCGAGGACGCCCCGGTGCCACCCCGCATCGGCCTCCACGATCACGGCGCTCTGCAAACCGTCGGCGGCGCCCTCGACCCGCGCGCGCGCCTCGGCGACCACGCGGCGCTCCAGCGTCTGCCGCTCTGCGTTGCGCGCCGAGAGCTCGCGCGCGATCTGCGCGGCCCTCGTCGGGTCCCGCTCCTCGAAGAGCGAGAGCGCGAGGCTCGCCGTGTCGATCCGCCCCGCCGCGTTCAACCGGGGCCCGATGCGAAACGCCACGTCCTCGGAGCTCGGCGCCGCGCCCGGCGTCAGCCCCGCCTCGGCAAGCAGCGCGCGCAGGCCCGGCGCCCGCGAAGAGGCCAGGGCTGCGAGGCCGAGCGCGGCGATGACACGGTTCTCGCCCTCGAGCGGAACGAGATCGGCGATCGTGCCGAGGCAAGCGGCGCGCAGCAGCGAATCGCCGGACAGCGAAATTCCGGCACGGCGGGCGACGGCTTGCGCGATCTTCATGGCAATGGCGGAGGCGGCCAGCTCCTTGTACGGATACGGGCACCCGGGCTGCTTCGGGTTGACGACGATGGCGCCGGCCGGCAGCTCGTCCGGGACGAGGTGGTGGTCCGTCACGATGACCTCGACGCCGGCGGCGCGGGCGCACGCCACGCCTTCGACGGCGGTGATGCCGCAGTCCACCGTCACGATCGTCGCCGGGTTGTGCTCGGCGAGCACGCGGCGGACCGTGTCGGGCTTCAACCCGTAGCCGTCCCGCAGGCGATGCGGAATGAAGGCCACGGCATCGGCCCCCACGCGAAAGAGAGCCGCCCGCAGCTGGGCGACCGCGGTGACGCCGTCCACGTCGTAGTCGCCGAACACCACGACCCGCTTGCCGCTCCGGGCCGTCGAAACCAGCAGGTCGGCCGCCTCCTGTGCCCCCAGGAGGAGGGAGGGATCATGCAGCCCGCCCGCCTCCGGGGACAGGAACGCCCGCGCCTGGCGCGCATCCTCCACGCCGCGCCGCAGGAGGAGGCCGGCGAGGATCGGCGAAACCGCGGCGTCCCGCGCGAGAGCGCCCACGCGCTCCCGATCGGAGGGCGAGAGTCGCCACTCGGCCATCGCCGTCATGGTCGCGCGGCCCGGGGACACACGGTGTCCGTTCGGCAGCGGCGACCGCTCGGGCGCGGGCGGCGCCGCGCTCACGGGGTGGCGACGGTCTCGAAACGGCCGAGGGCCCGAAAGCGCCGGTAACGCCGTTCGCGCCGTTCTTCGGCCGTGAGGTCGGCGACCGCGGACAGGTGCCGGTCGACGGCTTCGCCGACCGCAGCGGCCGCGCCGGCAGGATCCGCGTGAGCCCCGCCCGGAGGCTCGGGCACGATCTCGTCGATGACGTCGAGCTCCTTCAAGTCCGCCGCCGTGAGCTTCATGGCCTCGGCCGCGTCCTTCTTGCGCGCGGCGTCCTTCCAGAGGATCGACGCGCAGCCTTCCGGCGAGATGACCGAGTACGTCGAGTGCTCGAGCATCAGGACCCGATCGCCGATGCCGAGCGCGAGCGCGCCCCCCGAGCCGCCCTCCCCCGTGACCGTCACGATGATGGGCACGTGGAATGCGGCCATCGAACGCAGGTTGACCGCGATCGCCTCGGCCTGGCCCCGCTCCTCGGCGTCGATCCCGGGATAGGCGCCGGCCGTGTCGATGAAGGAGAGGATGGGCCGCCCGAACTTTTCGGCAAGCTCCATCACGCGCAGCGCCTTGCGAAATCCCTCCGGCCGCGGCATCCCGAAATTTCGGCGAATCTTCTCCTTCGTGTCGCGGCCCTTCTGGTGCCCGACGACGGCGACGGGCCGCCCCCGGAACCGCCCGAAACCGGCGACGATCGCGGCGTCATCGGCGAACTTGCGGTCGCCGTGGAACTCGACGAAGTCCTCCATCAGGGTTTCGACGTAGTCGAGCGGGTACGGCCGCGCGGGGTGCCGCGCGACGAGGGTCTTCTGCCAAGGGGTCAGGGTCGCGTAGATTTCCCGCGAGATGCGATCGAGTTTTTCCCGCAGCTTCTCGATCTCGCGCCGATGCGCCGCATCGTCCGGAAGGGCCGAGAGCTCCTCCATCCGCCGCCGCAGCCGGAGGATCGGCTCCTCGAAGTTGGCGTCGTCGGTGTTCACGGGGGAATTGTACCGGGGTTGGCGATGGGGGCGGTCATGAGCCGTGAGTCATGAGTTGTGAGTGGCCTTGCCGAGACGGCTCACGACTCAGAACTGACGAC
>JANMBR010000366.1:0-20030 GCA_031360505.1 Acidobacteriota bacterium | reverse complement strand
GTCCATGGGGCCGCTGAGCTCATCCCCGGATCGGGCCCAGGTGGAACCTCCATCGTCCGAACGGAAGACCCCGAAGTCCTGCGAGACTGCGTACACGCGGCTCGCGACGGCAGGGTCGAAGCGCAGCGCGCCGACATAAATGGCCCCGTCAGACCTTCCGCGCGGCGAGACGTTGGCCCAGGTCGCGCCCGCGTCCCTGCTCCGATAAAGAAAGCGTCCTCCCGCGAGCAGGCTTGAAGGGTCAAACGGGTCGGGCGCCACGACGGCGGCCGGCTCGCCGGGTATGGGACCAAGCAGAATCCATGTCGCAGCGTTATCCGCGCTCCTCCAGATCCCTTCGGCTGACGAGACAAAGACGACGCCCGGCGCGACGAGGTCGGTCGCGAGGGCGTAGACCAGAGTAGGCGGCCCCGTCGTCGTCCATTGATTGACGCCGCCAAGCGCGGTGTGCCTGCCACTGACTGCGGCCACGACGACGCATGCCGCCACCGCCCGGCGAACGGCATGCCTCGCAATTTGCATCGCTACTCCAATCCAAAAGTTCGGACGAGCAGGGCGGCCGCCTGGCCGCGGTTGGTGGGACCGTTCGGACAGAAGTTCCCGCCGCCGCAGCCCGACGAGATGCCTTCGTTTGCCAGTTCCTCGATCCACGCGGCCGCGAAGGCGTCCGCCGGCACGTCGGCGAAGAGGAGCCCGGTGGCCGGAGGGGGAGCGTACTTCGGGCCATGTTTGGCGCGCAGCAGGAACACGGCCATCTGCGCGCGGGTCGCCGTGGCGCCCGGGCAGAAGTTGCCGCCGCCGCAGCCTCCGGTGATGCCTTCCGCGGCGGACTCCTCGATCCAGGCCGCGGCGAACGCGTCGGCCGGGACATCGGCGAAAACCGTGCCCGTCGCGGGGGGCGGCTGGAACTCGGGCCCGTTCGCCGTGCGCAGCAGAAGCACGGAGGCCTGCGCGCGGGTCATGGACATCGTCGGACAGAAGTTGCCGTTGCCGCAGCCGGTGGTCAGGAGATTGAGCGCCAGGGTGCGCACCGGCTCGTAGAAGAGGTCGCCGGGAAGGACGTCGTCGAACGCGAACGAGTAACTGAAGACGCCCCGCGTCGTGCCGGCGTGAAGGACGGTGCCTCCGGGACCCATTGCCAGCGAGTAGACGGCCACGACGGTGGTATCGAGCGGAAGGCCGATGCTCATGTTCTGCCAGTTGAGCCCGCCGTCGCGGCTGCGATAGACGCCTTCGTCCATGGTGCCGACGTACACCGTCAGCGCGTCGGTCGGGTCCACCGCGACCGCGTAGCCGCCCATCCCCATCGGCGACCAGTGCGCGCCGCCGTCGGTCGAAACGTAGCCCGACGACGTGTAGAGGCGCTGCGAATCGGACGGCGCGACCACCATGTCCAGCGTCCACACGTCGGCGAGGCCTTCGCTCGAGCGCTGCCAGGTCGTCGCCCCGTCGGTGGATCGATAGATTCCGGACTCGGGGTCGGAAGGCACGAGCTCCGACTTCGTCGCCGCAAAGAGGATGTTCGGGTTGTTCGGGTCGAGGGCAAGCGAATTCAGGCTCAGGGTCGCCGGGATTCCTTGGTGGACGCTCTCCCAGTATCCGCCGCCATCCGGGGACCTGTATGGGGTCGCTCCGGTTCCGGCATAGAGGGTCTCGGGGTCGGTCGGGTCGACGATGATCTTCCAGGTGTCGCCGACTCGCAGCGTCGTCAGCGCCCAGTGCAGGCCTCCGTCGGTCGTTTTGTAGACGCCACAACAGGCATTGAGGGAGGCGTACATCGTGGCTTCGTCCTGCGGGTCGAAGGCCGCCGCGATGATCGTCGCGACCGCGCCCGTTCCCAGTCCTTCGCCGTTCGGATCGGTCCAAGTGCGGCCGTCGTCGGAGCTCAGAAAGAGGCCCGTCTGCGTGCCCGCGGCGAGCAGCGCCGAGGACGGCGAGACCGTCACGTTGTCGGCAAGGTTACCCGCGAGCCCTTCGTGGGACGTCGCCCACGAAGCTCCGAGGTCCCCGGTGCGATACAGACCGCGCGGCGTTCCGGCAAAGACGTCCTGACCGCCGAGCGCGAACGAGTTCACGAGGACGGGCTCGCGGACGCCGGAGTCCGCGAGCGTCCAGTGCGCACCGCCGTCGGTCGACCGGTAGATGCCGAACGACGACACGGCGGCGAAAACGGCTCCCGGCGCGACGAGCATCGCGTACACGTTGAGCTCGGGCAGCCCGATATTGGACGGCGACCAGAAAGCTCCTCCGTCGACGCTCTTGAAGACACCACCGGTTCCCGTGCCCGCGAACAGAACGGCAGGATTGGCGGGATCACCGACGAGCGTCTGCACGTAGAGATCCGTCAGGCCGTCGTCGCTCGGGTTCCACGACGCACCCGAGTCCGTGCTGCGGAAGATGCCGCCGCTCGTGCCGACGAGGACGTCAGGCTCCGGTCCCGTCCGGATCACGATGGCGTTGATGCCGACGTTCGTCAGGCCGTGGGTGACGTCGTCCCACGAAAACCCACCGTTGCCGCTGCGAACGACGTAGCTTTGGTCGCCGAAACTGCCTCCGGCGTAAAGGACGTTCGGGTTGCCGGAGTCGATGGCGATGGCTCGGGCCGAGGGATCTCCTCCTCCGGTCCAGCTTGCGCCCCCGTCGACGCTCCGGACCGTTCCGGCGTAGAGGCGGTCAGGGTTGGTGGGATCCACCACGAGAGCGTTGATGTAGGTGAACGCAACGTAGTGGCGCGTCTGCCAGGTCGCGCCGCCGTCGGCGCTGCGGTAGACGTAGCCGTACTGCGAGGCCGCGTACATGACCTGCGGCTGCGATGGCGCCGACGCGACGGCGCTGATCGGGCCGCCCCAGGGGCCGTTCGAGCTCCACTGGAAACTTCCTGCGTTCGCGGTCGCGGCGCCAACGAGTCCAGCCAGTGCGAGAAGCGAGGTTACCGTCCGTTTATGGTGTTTCAGCATTTCTCACCTCGAACGACTGGCAGGAGAGCCAATCGGTTTGTATGGGAAGCCTACAGCGGTCGGGGGTCCGCCGTCAACGGTCAGCCGTTCGGCACGTCCCAGAGGTCTTTCACGTCCGGGTGGTCCCAGGCGATCCGGAGCTCGTCCGGCTCCGCCGGGTCGAAGGTCTCGGTCACGAAGTACATGAGGGCGCAGGGGTTCGTGAGCGGGCGATACCCGTGAGCGACGCCTGCCGGGATGCGCACGAGCAGGTCCTGGCCGCCGCCCGAGACGATCACCTGGGTCTTGCCGAACGTGTGCGACGCCTTGCGCACGTCGTAAAGCACGAACTTGGCTTTCGACCCCGGGGGCACGAACCAGATGTCGTCCTGCTTCAGGTGGTAGTGCAGCCCCTTGATGTGGCCCTCGGCGTCGACGATCGAGAAGTTCATCTGCGCGACGGGCACTCCCTGGAAGAAGTTGGCGAGCTCGCGGCTTTCGGGATGGTTCGCCTTCGCGCGAAAGATCTCGAGGAAAAAGCCGCGGTCGTCAATGAAGCGCTTGAGGCGGAGGATCCGAACTCCCTCGATGGGGGCGGGCTTTGCGTAGTCCTTGGGCTGCGAGCGAAACTCGGGCGCGATGTCGTCTGAAGTCATGGGGGGTATTAGCCGACAGGCGCTGCCGGGAGTCAAGGGGAGTTGGGGGGAGTCGGGAACTCCCCCCGGCCTGCCCGACTACTTCGCCGGCTTGATCTCGCCCTTCGCCGTCCACGCGATCGTGAACCCGTTGCGCTTCTCGTACGAGAACTTCGGATCCCCGTCGGCGCCGTTGAAGCGGTGCGTCGAGTAGGCGAGATTGAAGCCCTCGTTGGAGTTCGAGAACCAGTACTGGAGGTTCTTGACCGTGGCCGGGGCGTCCTTGTCCGGACGGGCCGTGGCGCTCTTGTCGAGCGAGATCTCGGACAGGCCGCTCGCCATCGTGGCGTGGGCGCCCTTCGCGTCGTCCTGGAACGTCAGGGTGTCCTCGCGCGTGGAGAACTTCTTCCACTTGACTGGGAAAACCGTGTTCAGCACGTTGCCGATTGCCTCGCGCTGCGCCGGCGTCGTCTTCTTGTCGAAGGTCACGAGGGCCCAGCCCGTCGGCATCCCGGGGCCCGGGTTCTTGTGCCACTCGCCCCCGAGATCGAGATTCAACCAGACGATCTCCTCAGACAGGTCCACGTCGCCCCAGTGGCTGCCCTTGCGGAACTTGTACACGTTGTTGGCTTCGCACATGTGCTCGTCGGCCGACGCGCCGAAGTAGCAGGTGCAGAAGAGGGGACATGAGCACCCCTCGATCGAGTCGGCGGTCACGTCGTAGGTGCCCGAGCGCCCGGTGCTCCCGGCCCCAAGGATGGCGATGCCCGCGGCGAGGGCGATCAGGACGATTGCGGCCTTCGATTTGAGATGCATGCGACCTCCTCTGCAAAAAAGGGTGGTCACGGCACGACCGACGGCCGTATACGGATTGGTCCCCGACGTGCCGCGTTACGACATTTGTACGACTCCACGGCGGCGATTTCAAGGGGCCGGGGGCCCGGAAATGCTAGGCTTCGGTCGCATCGACTGGGAGGATTGAATGCTTCGACTCCGTTTCCTGCTCATTTCCGCTCTGCTCCTGCCGGCCGCGGGCCTTCTGGCCCAGTCGGAACAGAGCTATCAGTTTTTCGTGGATGGCGTCCTGACCGCCGGGGTGGTGGGTTACCAGATCAACTTCAACCACAACACGGTCACCCGCAGCGACTCGCGGCGGCTCGACACGGCCTACTCGCCGGACCAGCGCCTCTTCACCGTCGCCGTGACCCAGAAGGGGCTCAACCGGCTCCAGGATTGGATCAACAGCGCGACGAGCACGGCAACGCCGACGACCAAGAACGTCGCGCTCGTGGTGCGGACGGCGGACGGGACCATCCTGGTGAGGTGGGAGCTGACGGGCGTGACCCCGGTGAACCTCCAGTCGGCCGGATCCGGGCTGCTGACGGAGGTGGACGCGAACGTTCAGTTCTGGTTCGAAACGCTGACGCAGGTGCAGGCCAAGGCCGACTGAAGGAGCCTGAAACCTGGAACCTGAGTTTCAGTGCTCCCGGTTCATGTTCCGTATGGCGTCGAGCAACGTGACGGGCGGACGCTCGAAGCGGGCGCCGAATCCCGGCCTCTTCGGACTCGGGCTCGCGTTCGGGCCCTGCGCGCCGTCGAGGAACACCACGTTGCCGCGCACGCGGAAGCTCCGATTGTCACCCGGCAGCGAGAAAACGAGCTCGACGTAGTCCCCGATCTGCGGTTGTGGAGCCCGGGGCGTGGCCACGTACATGCCGCCCAGGTTGACCACCTCCACGAACCCGGTCAATTCCTGTTCGCCCCACTTGAGCGTGGCCGGAGCGCCGATGCGGACGCGCTCGGAAGCTCTTTCTTCGGCCGGTTTGCGGCTCATGGGGACGCTCCCTCAGGGTCTTGGACACCGTCAATTCGGGGATTGCGAACATCGTAGCATAGCGCTTCCAGGCCGCCGGTTCAGCGGTTTTCCAGCGCCGGGAGCAGGGTTTTCTCGAGCTTTCGGTAGAGTCCGGCCGTCGCCTCGACGTCCCGGCGGCAGTAGGCGGCGATCTCGCGAATGCGTCCGGCGCGGTAGTACGGCCCAACCGAGAACCCGTCCATGCCGTGCTCCTTCGGGCTCTCGACGCCGAAGGCCTTGCAGGTGAAGTCGAGGTTCCACTTACGGGAGGCCCCGAAAAAGGTGATCGCCTCGAGCAGGTCCGTGTGGGGACGCAACGCGTAGCGATAGCCCACCAGGTTTCGGGTGGGCGGGATGCCGAGGACACAGCTGCGCAGCATCAGGAACGGGCCGTCGAACCCCCGCCCGTTGAAGGTGACGAACCGCTGGAAGCGGCGCATCGCCTTCCAGAAGTCGGCGAGGAATGCGGGCTCGGTGTCGCCGACGAACTTGAACCGGCCGTCCTCGGACGTCTCCTCGCCTCGCCCGCCTTCTTTTTCGTACCAGATGCGCCCCTTGCCGGAGTCGGGGTTCAACATCGCGATGACGATGATCTTTCCGGTCAGCGGCCAGAGCGACAGGGTTTCCGGCAGGCGCTCGCGCTCTTCGTCGGAGCGCGTGTTCTTCGCCAGATAGGTCTTCTGCGCATCGTCGAGCGAGTCCCACGGGTGACCCGCGGTTTCGATGTCGAGGACGACGGTGGCCACGCGAAGGGATGCTATTCTGTCCGCGATCCCCGATGAAGCGCCTTTCGCGGATTCTCGCCGTCCTGGGGGTCGTCGCGGTGTCCTGCGGGCGCCCTGCGCCGTCGGCCTCCTCCCGAACGACCCTGCTGCGCCATCTGATCGGCGATCCGCTCTCCCTCGATCCGACGACATCGACCGAAGAACCGGGGTTGCTCGTCGCGGCGATGATCTTCCGTCCCCTCATCGGCATCGACGGTCAGCGCAACCCGGTTCCGGCGCTTGCCTCGTCCTGGACCGTCTCGCCCGACGGGCTCTCCTACGAGATCCACCTGGATCCCCGCTTCACCTGGGAGAGCGGAGCGCCCGTGACTTCGGACGACGTGCGGTTCACGGTCGAGCGCGTGCGCGACCCGAAGGTCGCGGCGCTGACCTGGCGCGCGGGGTTCGAGGGCCTCGCGGCGATCGAGACGCCCGACGCGGCGACGATTCGCTTTCGGTTCAGCCAGCCCTCGGCCGAGCGCATGCTCGCCTTCGACCTGCCGATCGTGTCGGCGGCCGCCTTCGGCCGCGCGAAAGACGCGGCCGAGACCGGGCGCAAGCCGGTCGGTAGCGGCCCGTATCGCCTGGAGGCCTGGGAATCCAACCAGAAGCTGAAGCTCGTCCGCAGAGATGGCCCCGGAAGCGCCGACGCTCGCTACGACGAGATCGTCTTTCGCGTGATTCCGGGCGGCGCCGTGAGCTACCAGGCCGGGCTTCGCGGCGAGCTCGACGAATTCCGTTTGAGCCGCGACCAGCGCAAGACCGCCGAGGCGTCGCCGGATTTCCTCTCGCGGTTCCGTGTTCTCAAGGCGCCGCAGTTCATGGAGGCGCTGCTCATCTGGAACTGCCGCGGCCCCTTCCTGTCCGATCCGCGGGTCCGCCTCGCCCTCGCGCATGCCTGGCCGCGGGAGGAGACGGCCAGGGGCCTTTACCCGCCCGACGGCGCTGTGCTCGCTTCGGGCCCCTACCCGCCCGGCGTGCCCGAGGATGCGCCGGGGCTCGCGCCGCCCTCCTACGACCCGGCCGAGAGCGTTGCCTTGCTCGAGGAGGCGGGTTGGAAGCCGGGCCCCGGCGGAATCCGGCGCAAGGGCGGCAAGGAGGCCTCGATCGAGTTGCTCCATCCGACGGGCATGGCGATCTACACGAGCGTCAGCGAGATCTTCCGTTCCGCATACGAAAAGGTCGGCGTCGAGCTGGTCATGCGGCCGCTCGACTGGGCGGCGTTCTCCGAGCGCGCCCAGGCCGGAGATTTCGACGTGCAATTTGCGGGGAGGATCTTCTTTCCCCCGAGCGTCAACCCGTATCCGTTTTTTCACTCCAGCCAGTGGCCGCCCAAGGGCGAGAACTCCGGCTACTACAAGAACGCGGAGGCCGACCGCCTGATGGAAGCTGTGCGCTCCGAACTCGACCCGGCCCGGCGGCTCGAGCTTTACCACCAGGTGGCCCGGGTCTTCGCCAAGGACCCGCCGGCCGACTTTCTCTGGGGGGCTGAGCAGTACTGGGCGATGTCCCGGCACGTGGACGGCGTCGAAGTGACGCCGCTCGGCATCTTCCACTTCCTGGCCGGGCCGCTCGGTTGGCGCCCCGCTCCGGCCGCGGCCCGCTGACCGCGTGAGCCTGCCGCTCGAGGGCGTGCTCGTCCTCGACCTATCGCGCGTCCTCGCGGGGCCCTTCTGCACGATGATGCTCGGAGACCTCGGCGCGCGGGTGATCAAGGTCGAGCACCCCGAGGACGGCGACGTGACGCGGGGATGGGGGCCGCCGTACCACGCGGCCACGGGGCTCTCCGCCTATTACCTGTCCGTCAACCGGAACAAGGAGTCGATCGCGCTCGACCTCGCGAGCGCCGCGGGGGCGGAATCGGTGCGTCGGCTCGCCGCGCGGGCGGATATCGTCATCGAGAATTTTCCGCCGGGCGGCCTCGAGAAGTTCGGCCTCTCGCTCGCGGCGCTGCGAAAGGCCAACCCCCGCCTCGTGACGGCCTCGATCACGGGCTTCGGCCGCGAGGGGCCGGACGCTTCGGCGCCGGGCTTCGACCTGCTCGCGCAGGCGGGCGCGGGCCTGATGGCGATCACGGGGACGCCGGAGGGCGGGCCGACGAAATCGGGCGTGGCGGTGTCCGACCTCATCGCGGGCTGCTATGCCGCGATCGGAGTCCTGTCGGCCCTCGTCGGGCGCGAACGGACCGGAACCGGCACGCACATCGAAACGAATCTCTTTTCCGCGACGCTCGCCTCGCTCATTAACGTCGCCCAGTCGGCGCTGCTGACCGGGGAAGATGGGCTTCGCCACGGCAACGCGCATCCGCAGATCGTGCCCTACGGGACGTTCGCGGCTTCCGACGGGGACTTCGTGCTCGGCGTCGGCACGGACCGACAGTTCGAGCGGCTGGCCGCGCTCGTCGGGCGCCCGCAGTGGAGCGGGAACGGACCGTACGCCACCAACGACGCGCGGGTCAGGAATCGCGGCGCGCTCGAGAGGGATCTCGCGTCGATCTTCGCGCGCGAAAAGCGCCAGATCTGGGTCGCGCGGTGCCGGGCGGCGGACATCCCCGCCGGGCCCGTGCGCGGCCCCCTCGAGGCCCTGCGATCCGAGACCGCGAAGGCCCTGCGCAGCGTGATCGAGTCGGGCGGCGTGGAGTTCGTCGCGCCGCCGATCCGGGTGGAGGCGGAGGAACCCCGCATCGGGTTTCCGCCCGGCCTCGGCGCCGACGGAGAGCGTCTGCGCCGCGAGTTCGATCTGCCCGAATGAACGTCGGGCATCGCCGGACAAGCCTCGACGGGCTCTCGAGGGCCCTCGCGCTCGGCGCGGCCCTGATCGGCGCCTGGCTCTACCTCGGGCGCCTCGACGAGGCGGTGCTGCAGCGCGGCAACGAGGCGATGTACGCGAGCCCGCCCATCCAGATGCTCGCGACCGGCGACTGGCTCGTTCCGCAGTGGGAGAACCGCAGTTTCCTCGACAAGCCCCCGCTGACGTTCTGGATCGTCGCCGCGGGGTACCGGGCCCTCGGCGTCTCGGTCTTCTCCGCGAAGCTGCCGGGCGCGCTCGCGGGTCTGGCGACGGCGCTGCTGCTCGGCCTCTGGGTCGCCCGCCGGTCGGGGTCGCGGGCGGGCGCCCTGGCGGGGCTCATCCTGGTCTTCTCGTTTCAGTTCAGCATGGTGTCGCTCACATTCGCCGCGGACGTTTTTCTGACGCTCGCCATCACGCTGGCGGTGCTCGCCTGCGACACGGCGTTGCGGCGCGAGGACGGTCCGGACGCGCTGCTCGGCGTCGGTGCGGGCGCGGCGCTCGCGGCCGCGTTCTACGCGAAGGGGCTCGTCGGGGTTGCGCTTCCACTGGGAGCGGTGGCGGCGGGGTTGCTCCTGGACCGTACCAGGCCCGCGCGGCTCGTCCGCCGGTGCGCGTGGGGGATGGCCGCGCTGCTCGTGCTGGTCGTGCCGTGGCACTGGGCCCTCGACCGGCGGCTCGGCGCGGAGTTCTGGAGGGTCTTCTACTGGGAGAACCAGCTCCTGCGTGGAGCGACGCCGAAGTTCATGCAGATGTCGCGCGGCCCGTTCTTCTATCTCGGCGTGCTCGCGTGGGGCATCTTTCCATGGTCGTTCCAGCTGCCGTCGGCGTTCGGGCCCCGAAGGGCGTCGCGGGTGTTCCTCGGATGGTTCCTCCTGGGCCTGGCGTTCTGGTCGCTGCTCGTCATGAAGCGCGAGGTCTATTTCGTGACCTTGCTGCCGGCGGTGGCCGCGCTCGTCGCCGAGGGTCTGGCAGAGACGAGTGGATTTGCGCGGGCCTGGCGGCGGCCCGCCTGGATCTTCGCGGCGCTCGTCCCCTGCGCCGCGCTGGTCGTGCTCGCGCGGGCCTTCCCGCGCCTCGAGGAGCTGGCTGGTTCCCGGGCCGCCGTCGTCCTTCTCGCGATGGGGCTCGCGGCGCTGGCCGTGGCGCTCGTCGTTGCCAGCATCCGACCGGAAAATCCCCGGACACCCTTCGCGGTCCTCGTTGCGTGCGGCCTGCTGATGCTCAGCGTCCAGAACGCGGACATCCGACTCGGGCGGTTGGATCCGCTGCCCGGCTGGGGCGAGCGCGTGCGCGCGGAGTGCGCTGGAGGCTGCGACGGATTCCTGTACGGGAACAATTTCAACAGCATCAACTTCTACTCGCGCTTCGACTGGAAAATGTCTGCGGACCCGGCCCGCCTGGCCGGCGAGCTCTCGCATCGGAAGGGGTTCCTCGTGATGTGGACGAACCTCGAGCCGCGCCTCGCAGCGGTGCCCCTGCGATGGGAAGTCGTGGAGCGGCGGCCGGTATTCCGGGGCGGGATCGTCGCCACGGTGCTCGGATTGGACGGCGGCGGCCTGGAGTCGCTGTCGCTCGTGCGGATCGAGAGGCCGTAAGCGACTTGGTTCAGCCGCATTTGGTGTCGTAAGGCAGGGCCCCCGCCCGCTAGTCGGGGGGTGGCTCCGCTACGGCCGCGCCGCCCGAGAGCGTGCGCCACGCCACCGTTCCCAGCACGATCGCCCCACCGAGGATCGAGAACGCGCCCGGACGTTCGCCGAGCATGAGAAAGACCCAGATCGGGTTGGAGATCGGCTCGAGCATTCCGACGAGCGAAGCCTTCGTGGCGGTCACGTGTCTCAGGCCGGCGACGAAGAGGGCGTACGCGCCGCCGATCTGCAGCACGCCGAGGAAGGTGAGCACCAGGGCGGACCGCGGCGTGACGGCGAGGTCGTCGTGCACGAACGGCAGAAGCGCGAGCGCCGCGAGGACGTTGCCGTACGTCACGACAGACTCGGAGCCGCCGCCCCGCTCGCGCCGCAGCGCGAGCACGAGGATGGCGAAGAAGCCGCTCGAGACGAGGGCGGCGATCTCGCCCGCGTGGCCGCGCGACTCGAACTTCCCGACGAAGAAGAGGAGCATCCCGCAGAAGGCCACCGACACCGCGATGCCGTCGCGCCGGTGGAAGGGCTCTTTCAGGACGAACGGCGAGGCGAGCAGGACCCAGACGACGCCGAAGTACTGCAGGAAGATCGCGTTGGCCGCGGAGGTCCACTTGGTCGCCAGCACGAAGGTCGTGAGACACGCCGCGTAGCTCGCGACCCCGATGAGGAAGGCCGGCGTCCAGCGCCAGGCGCGGGGCCGGAAAATCAGGAACAGGGCCACCGCGGCCGTGGCGGAGCGGTAGAAGGCGATCTTGAGCGGCGGCTCGGAGAGCAGCTTGATGCCGACCCCGCCCGTCGACCAGAGCAGCGCGGCCGCCGCCACGAGCAGGATTCCGCGCCGCTCGGAGGTCATGGCGCCGCGGGGATCTCGACCCGCCGCAAGCGCGCGGGGCGGCCGGCCCGATGGCAGGCGAGACACTCGCGCGTTCCACGGAAGGGGCGAAAGCGCCGGAAGAGGCGTGCGCAGCCCTCGCACCGATAGGCCACGCGCGCGCGGGACTCCCGGAAGCTGCGCAGTGCCGGCGTTTCGGGAGCGTGGCCGTGGCGGGCGCCGAGGGCGCGGGCCAGGCGGCGGAAGAGCGGGCCGTGGGCCGTCCGGGGCCCCTTCAACCGCCACGCCCAGGCGTGCGCGGCCTCGTGCCGGAGCGTGTCCTCCTGCTCGGAAGGGCAGAGGTGCCCCGAGATGGTGATGCGGTGGGGCGTGCCGTAAACGATCACGCCGCCCGTGAGCTTGCGCCGCGAGACCTTGACGCGCGCCGGGTCGAAGCCGAATCGGGCGCTCAAGCGGTCGTAGAGAAACTGCAGGCGGAGCTCGAAGTCGGGTTCTGCGATGGGAAAAGAGAGCTGCACCGAAATAAGATTAGCAGCAGCGACAGGAGGAACCATGCATCGAAAACTGCCCGTCCTCGCACTGATCGGTTTCGTGGCGTTCGCCGCGTGCGCACGCGCCGGAACCATGGTCTCGTATCCGAGCGGTTCTGAGACGGTCTCGGGCTACCTGGCCGTTCCCGGCGGCGCGGAGAAGAAGCCGGCCATCGTCGTGATCCACGAATGGTGGGGCTTGAACGACTTTGCCAGGGGCAAGGCCGACGCCTTCGCGAAGCAGGGCTACGTGGCCCTGGCCGTGGATCTCTACCGCGGCAAGGTGGCGACGGATTCGGACACCGCGCACCAGCTGATGCGCGGACTGCCGGACGACCGGGCTTTGCGGGACATGAAGGCCGCGGTCGCCTATTTGCGCACGCGCCCGGATGTCGACGGTTCGAAGATCGGCTCGGTCGGCTGGTGCATGGGCGGCGGCCTGTCGCTCGACCTCGCGCTCGCCGAGCCGACGTTGTCGGGGGCGGTCATTTACTACGGGCATCTGGTGACGGAACCCGCAACGATCGCGTCGCTGAAGGTTGCACTGCTCGGCAACTTCGGCGGCCAGGATCAGGGAATTCCGCCGGCGAGCGTCCAGGAGTTCGAGGCGACGGCAAAGAAGGACGGAAAGAGCGTCAATTTCAAGATCTATCCCGACGCGGGCCACGGTTTCGCGTCATCGAAGGACCCGAAGACTTATCGGACGGCGGATGCCGACGACGCCAATGCGCGGACGGAGGCGTTTTTTGCGAAGGTGCTGAAGAAAGGGTCGTAGGGGCTCAGGCCCCTACATCACTTCTTGTACCAGTCCGCGTTCACCTGCAGGAAATGCTTCCACTTGTCCGGGATCGTTTCTTCCGTGAAGATTGCCGTCACCGGGCAGGCGGGCTCGCAGTTGCCGCACTGGATGCAGACGTCGGGGTCGATGTAGAGCATCTCGGCCGTCGCGAAACCTCCCTCGTCCTTGCGGGGGTGGATGCAATCGACCGGGCACACGTCCACGCAGGCGGTGTCCTTGGTGCCGATGCACGGTTCCGCGATGATGTACATCCCCATGGGCTTCGTCCTCCTCGCCGCGCCTCGTGCGCGCTGCGGCGCGATTCTAGCAAATTGAAAGAGCCGTCCTGCTAGCTGCGCGACACGCTGATCTGCTGGGCCAGGTTCTTTCCGTCCGCGTTGACCGCGTAGCGGATCGTCACTTTCGCCCCCGGGGAGAGAACGCCGTTGATCTTCGTGTCCGCGTTCCAGAGGAAACGGGCCTCGGAGCCGTCGGCGAGGGCGACCGTGAGCGTGCGCTCGGAGGACTGCAGCTTCGCGATCGTGCCGGCCGCGCTGAGGGATCGGTCGACGGGCGCCGCGGACGCGGCGGCGACCAGGCCGGCGAGCCAGATCAGGGCAACTACCAGGGACCTGCGCGTCATCATTCCGTCGCTTTCGTTGCCTCCAAAAGTCTCGACCGCACCCGCGGTCATTTGACAGCAGGACGGCCGCTCCCTACAATACGCCGTTTTTCACAACACGCCCCGGAGGTGTAATCGAGATGGTCAAGCGCTGGTCGGAAGCTGAGTTGCGGTTCCTGAAGGACAACATGGAGAAGATGAGCGTCCAGGCCCTCGCCGACGCCCTTTCCGTTCGGATCGACGAGCTCGAGAAGAAGATGGAGAAGCTGGCCCTGATCGGAGCAGCCGCCGATTCGCCGGCGCCGAAAAAGGCCACGACCCTCCGGGAGCTCTCCAAGCACACGGAGAACGCCCGCAAGGACTACGACCGCGGCGTCACGGCCCTCCAGAAGAAGAAGCTCGAGGAGGCGCAGCGGCACTTCCTCGACCTCATCCAGAAGTATCCGGAGGAGCGCGAGCTCGTCGACCGCGCCCGCGTCTACCTGACCGTGTGCGAGCGCCAGCGGCGCGACCCGCACCCGGCCCTGACCGAGCCGGAGGACTTCTACTACGCGGCCGTCCTCGAAAAGAACCGCGGCAACGTGGTGGAGGCGATCGAGCACCTCCAGCGCGCGGCGAAGAAGAACGGGACCGGTCGGGTGGATTTCCTGCTTGCCTGCTGCCACGCGCAGCAGGGCGATCTCGAGACCGCCCTGGCGCACCTGCAGAAGGCGATCGAGGAAGACCAGCGGCACCGCGTGCTCGCGCGCCACGACCGGGACTTCGACCCCGTGCGCGAGATGCCGGAATTCCAGAAGTTGCTGGCGTCGTAAGCCGGACGACAGACCGCGGACGCCTGCTTCTATACTGACCCGATGAAGAAGCCCTCGAAGGGCGTCTCGAAACGAGCACCCGCCGCGCCGGCGGCGCCGCGGGTCGTGATCCTGGCCGCCGGGGTCGGGACGCGGATGCGCTCCGCGTTGCCGAAGGTGCTCCACCGCGTGGCGGGGCGCACGCTCGTCGAGGCCGTCCTGGACGCCGCCGAGGGTGTTTCGCCGTCGCGGGTCGTCGTCGTCGTCGGGGCCGACCGCGAGCGCATTGCCGCGACCCTGGAGGGGCGCGACGTCCGCTTCGCGATCCAGGACCCTCCCCTCGGGACTGGCGACGCGGTCGCCCGCGCGCGTGGGGAGATCGGCAGTGGCAGCGGCCCGGTCGTCGTGCTGGCCGGGGACACGCCGCTGCTGCGCCCGGAGACGCTCACGCGGCTCGTCGACCTCCAGAGCGCAAAGAATCTCGATCTCGTATTCCTCACCTTCCGCCCGCCGGAGCCCGGCGAATTCGGGCGCGTCGTTCGGGATGGCCGGGGCCGCCCTTCGGGGATCGTCGAGGCGCGAAATGCCTCGGCGCGTCAGAAGCGCATCGCGGAGGTCAACGCCGGGGTCTACTGCTTTTCGGCCGACGCTCTGGCCCGGGCCCTCGTGAAGATCCGCCGCAACCCGGTGTCGGGGGAGTTCTACCTGACGGACGCCGTCGCGATCCTCGCCGCGGGCAAAGGAAAGGTCGAAGCGATCGAGGCCGAGGACTGGCGGGAAGCCTGGGGAGTGAACACCCGGCGCGACCTGGCCGCGGCCGAGGAGATGGAGCACCGGCGCGGCGTCGAAAGGGCGCTCGACGCGGGCGTGACCGTGCTCGATCCAGCGACGGTCCGCATCGGGCCGCGGGTCGCCCTTGCCCCCGACGTCGTCCTGCATCCGTTCGTGTCCCTCGAGGGTCGCACGTCGCTCGCCGAGGGCTGCGAGGTCCTCTCCTTCACGCGGCTCGTGGACACGTCGCTTGCCGCCGGCGCGGTCATCGGGCCACATTGCGAGGCCGAGGGGGCAAAGATCGGCGCGCGCGCTCGGGTCGGGCCCTTTTCCAGGATCCGGCCGGGCTCCGAGCTCGAGGAGGACGTCCGCGTCGGCAACTTCGTCGAGACCAAGAACACCATTCTGCGCAAGGGCGCCAAGGCGCAGCACCTGGCCTACCTCGGCGATGCAGACGTGGGGGCGGGATCCAACATCGGCGCGGGTGTGATCACCTGCAACTATGACGGGCAGAAGAAGCACCGCACCACGATCGGGGAGGGCGCCTTCATCGGCACGGACACGCAGCTCGTCGCTCCCGTGACGATTGGCGCGGGTGCCTATGTGGGTGCGGGGACGACCGTCACGCAGGACGTTCCCGATGGCGCTCTGGCCCTCTCGCGCGTGCCGCAGGTCAACAAGCCGGGCTGGGCCGCCCGCCGCAAGGCGCGAAAATCGGGTTAAAATACGCGCTCCACTGACATTGGAGGACCGCGAAGGCCGACGGCTGACCGCTGACGGCCGACAGCTCATTCATGTGCGGCATCGTCGGATACGTTGGCCCCAGAGAAGCCAGTCCCCTGCTCCTCGAGGGCCTGAAGCGGCTCGAGTACCGCGGCTACGACTCGGCCGGGATCGCGACGCTCTCGAACGGGCACTTCACGATCCACCGGTCGCCCGGAAAGCTCGGCAACCTCGTCCAGAAGCTCGCGGGCAGTCCGGCGCCGGGGCTCACCGGCATCGGGCACACGCGCTGGGCCACGCACGGTCGGCCCACCGAGCCGAACGCGCACCCGCAGACTGACTGCACCGGAGAGATCGTCGTCGTCCACAACGGCATTTTCGAGAACTTCGTCGAGCGCAAGGCGGCGCTGGCAGCAGCCGGGCACCGCTTCACGAGCGACACCGACACCGAAGTGTTCGCCCACGAGGTCGAGGCGGCGTTTACCGGAGACCTCCTCGCCGCGGTGCGTGCGGCGGTTGGCAAGCTCACCGGCGCCTACGCCGTGCTCGTGTCCTCGAGCAACGAGCCGGGCGTCCTCGTGGCCGCGCGCTCGGGGCCTCCGATCGTGCTCGGCCTCGGGCAGGGCGAGAACTTCGTCGCCTCGGACCCCGTGGCCCTCGTGCCCTGGACGCGCGACGTCATCTTCCTCGAGGACGGGGACGTCGCCCGCATGGATGCCGCGGGCGTGCGCGTCGTCAACGCGAAGGGGGACCCTCTCGACCGCCCGGTCCACCGGATCCTGTGGGACGCGGTCGCGGCGGAGAAGGGCGGCTATCGCCACTTCATGGCCAAGGAGATCCACGAACAGCCGACGGCGATCGCCGAAACGCTGGGCAGCAAGGTGTCGCTCGAGACCGGCGAGATCTACCTCGACTCGCCGATCGTGTCGCCCGAGCGCGTCGCGCAGTTCGACCGCGTCCTGCTGCTCGCGTGCGGGACCTCCTGGCACGCGGCCACGGTGGGCAAGTTCCTCATCGAGGGGATGGCGCGCATCCCGGTGGAGGTCGACTACGGAAGCGAGTTCCGGTACCGCAGGCCCGTCGTCAACGAGCGCACGCTCACAATCGGTATTTCGCAGTCCGGCGAGACTGCGGACACCGTGGCCGCGCTTTCGGAGGCGCGGCGCTCAGGCTCGCCCATCGCGGCCATCGTGAACGCGCCCGGCAGCCAGATCGCGCGCATGGCGGACGCGGTGTTTCCGACGCACGCGGGGCCCGAGATCGGCGTTGCTTCCACCAAGGCCTTCACGACCCAGCTGGCGGTGCTGTTCCTGCTTGCCGCGAAGCTGCGCGCCTCGCGCGGCCTGGCGCCCGTCCTCTCGCCCGAAGAGCGCCTCGCCCTGGCCCACCTGCCCAAGGCGGTCGGCGGCGCGCTCGCGATCGAGCCCGAGCTCGAGGAGCTGGCCCGGCGCTACCAGCACGCGAGAGACTTTCTCTACCTCGGGCGCGGCCTCCACTACCCGGTGGCCCTCGAGGGCGCATTGAAGCTCAAGGAAATCTCCTACATCCACGCCGAGGGCTACCCGGCGGGCGAGATGAAGCACGGGCCGATCGCGCTCATCGACGAGAACATGCCGGTGATCGTGCTCGCGCCCCACGACGCGTGGCGCGAGAAGACGCTCTCGAACCTGCGCGAGGTCAAGTCGCGCGACGGCATCGCGATCGTCGTGGGCACGCGGCCGGACGACGAGGTCGCCGCGATCGCCGACCACGTGGTCCTCGTTCCCGAGTCGATCCCGGAGCTCCAGCCGATCCTCTCGGTCGTCCCGTTGCAGCTCTTCGCGTATCACGTCGCGGTGCGCAGGGGGTGCGACGTGGATCAGCCGAGGAATCTGGCGAAGTCGGTGACGGTCGAGTAATCCCGCTGACGCCCTGTAACCGAAGCCACGATACCAATCTCGTCGCTCGAAGGATGCAAGAAGGCTCAAGGGCGAGGGCCACCGTGGTTGTAAGACACCGGAAGGCGCTGTCGACACCTCGGTGACAGAACACAGCTTATGATCCCGCGGTGACTGACGCCGACCTTCTCTCCGGCCTCAACCCCGAGCAGCAACAGGCCGTCCTCCACACGAAGGGCCCCCTCCTCGTTCTGGCGGGCGCGGGCTCGGGCAAGACGCGCGTGATCACGCACCGCCTGGCGCACCTGGTGCGCGGCGGCGTCGACCCGTGGCACATCGTCTCGGTGACCTTCACCAACAAGGCCGCGGCCGAGATGCGCGAGCGGGCAGAGCGGCTGATCGGCACGGCGGCCCTCGGGTCGTTCATCGGCACGTTCCATGCGTGGTCGCTGCGCCTGCTGCGCCGGCGGGCGCGCGAGGCGAACCTGCCTCCGCGCTTCGCGATCGCCGACTCCTCCGACCAGCTCGCCCTCGTCAAGGAGGCGATGGGGGAGCTCTCGATCTCCGAGCAGGTGCTTCCTTTCAACGCCGTGCGCAGCCGGATCTCGCAGGCAAAGAACGCCCTCATCACGGCGGAGCGATTCGTGGCAACCCAGACCGACTTCGCCGGGGAGCGGATCGGGCAGGTCTACGCGTTGTACGAGAAGAAACTCGCCGCGACGGGGGCGCTCGATTTCGACGACCTCATCGCCCGGTCGGTGAGGCTGCTTTCCGGTAACGCCGTGGTGCTCGAAGAGGAGAGACGGCGCGTGCGGCACCTGCTCATCGACGAGTACCAGGACACCAATACGTCGCAGGACGCGCTCGTGAAGCTCTTCGGGGAGGGCGCCGATTCGATGTGCGCGGTCGGCGACGAGGACCAGTCGATCTACCGCTGGCGTGGCGCGGAGGTCGAGCACATCCTTCGCTTCGAAGAGGACTTTCCGGGCGCGCGGGTGGTCACGCTCGAGTCGAACTACCGATCGACGGCGAGGATCCTCGCTGCGGCCGCGGGTCTCGTCTCCCACAATCGCCGCCGTCGCGAGAAACGCCTGCGCGCGGACCGCGGGGCGGGAGCGGCCGTGCGCCGGTGGCGCTTCGAGGCAGACCGCGCCGAGACGGAGGCCGTCGCGCGCGAGATCGCCTCCTCGGGGAAACCGCCGGGCGAGATCGCCATCCTGTACCGCACCAACGCGCAGTCGCGCCCGTTCGAAGAGGAGCTCGTCCGGCGGCGCATTCCGTACATCGTCGTCGGCGGCATGAAGTTCTACGAGCGGGCCGAGGTCAAGGATGTCCTCGCGTACCTGCGGCTGGCCGCGCGCCCCGAGGACGACCTCGCCTTCCGACGCGTCGTGAACGTTCCGGCCCGCGGGATCGGCGCGGCGACGCTCGACCGCCTCGCCGCGGCGGCGGGGCAGAGCGGGCGCTCCTGGTGGGAAGTCGCGGAGAATCCGGCCGGGTTGACCGAGCGCGCGCGCACGGCGCTGGCCCGGTTTCGCGAGGTCGTCCTCGATCTCCACGAGAAGGCGGCCACGTGGACGCCCTCGGCCCTGCTCGAGCAACTGCTTTCGGTCACCGGCTACGCCGCCCTCTACGAGGGTTCGGAAGATCGCGAAGACGTCGCTCGGCGCGAGAACATCGAGGAGCTGCTTTCCTCCGCGCGCGAGTTCGAGCGCCGCAACGCCGAGGGCGCGACGATTGCCGAGTACCTCGACACCGTCGCCCTTGCGACGGATGCGGATTCCGCCGCCGCGGGGGGCGCCGTGACGCTCTCGACGCTGCATGCGGCCAAGGGCCTCGAGTTCGAGACCGTGTTCGCCGTGGGGCTCGAGGAGGGCTACCTGCCGCACGGGCAGTCCGCGGAGGACGAGGACGAGCTCGAGGAGGAGCGGCGCCTGCTCTATGTGGGAATGACCCGTGCCAAGGACTTGCTGACCCTGACGCTCGCCGAGCGGCGGATGGTGTACGGCAGGATCGAGCAGCGCCGCCCGTCCCGGTTCATCGAAGAGATCCCGAAGGCGGCGCTCGAGGAGCAGTATTTCGGGCGTCCCGCGCCGACCATCTTCGCCGCGCGCGCGTACGAATCAGAGCCGCAGGACGAGCGGCCGCTACGCCGCGGCAAGCGCGTGCGCCACCCGCGCTACGGCTTCGGCGTCATCCTCTCCGAGGAAGGCTCGGGAGAGGAAACGCGACTGACGGTGTACTTCGACCGCGCCGGCAAGAAGAAGTTCGTCGCGCGGTATGCGGACCTGACGCCGGCGTAGGCATCTGAAGTCGGAACCCTGCCCCCTCTCCCGACGGAGAGGGTTGGGGTGAGGGGCGGGTCCCGCCGGTGAATGACCTCTACTGCAGTCGGGCTATCAGCGCGATCATCCGCCCCGCTTTCGCTCCATCCCTGCGGTAGCTCGCGAAGTCCTCACCGCCGCACTTCGTGCAGGCAGGATGCA
>JANMBR010000323.1:0-15239 GCA_031360505.1 Acidobacteriota bacterium | reverse complement strand
TCGCGGGCTGTGACCTTCGCTTCGTTGACGATGGCGCCCATGAGGTCGCCGGGCTTTATGCCGTCGGCGCGGCCGGCGCCGATGAAGACCTTCGAGGAGTTCTCGATGCGGGAGTGGGGCTTCTTGGGGCCCTTGCCGGCGGGCCCGGGCCTCTGCGGCGGCGCGGCGACGGCGGGGATCTCGTGCTCTTCGCTCGTGGAGCCGTTGCCCGCGGCGGATGGGTCGGCGAGCTTGACGGCGGCGGCGGCCACGTCGAGAGGATCGAACTCCTCGGCGAGCGACTCGACGATGACGCGGTAGGCGTCGAGGCCGCCAGCGAGCAGCGACTCTCGCAGCGACGCGCGCGTGAGCTCGAGGCGCTTGGCGCGCAGGTCCGCGACCGTCGGTACGCTGCTGACTTCGATCTTCTGCTTCGTGGCGCGCTCGATGTTTTTCAGCTGCCAGTGCTCGCGCGGTTCGGCGAGCGTGATGGCGACGCCTTCGCGGCCGGCGCGCCCGGTGCGGCCAATGCGGTGGACGTAGACGTCCGGCGAGGACGGAACGTCGTAGTTGACGACGTGCGAGAGATGGCCGATGTCGAGACCGCGCGCCGCGACGTCCGTTGCGACGACGAGCTCGAGGGTTCCTGCACGCAGCTTCTTCATCACGCGGTCGCGTTCGGCCTGCGAGATTCCGCCGTGCAGGGCCTCGACGCGCAGGCCCCGACCCTTGAGGCTGTCGGTCAGATCGTCCACTTCGATCCGCGTCCGGCAGAACACGAGCGCAGCCGTCGGGGATTCGAGATCCAGCACGCGCCCGAGCGCTGCGCGCTTGTGGCCACGAGCGACGACGTAGGCGGTCTGGCGCACCTTCGGCATCTTGCCGACGGCCGTCGTCTCCCGCGCGATCGCGATGCGCACGGGATTCTTCAGATGCTTCGCCGCGATCGTCGCGATACGGGGAGGAAGGGTCGCGGAGAAGAGCGCCGTCTGCCGCTCCGGCGGCGTCACCGCAAGAATCGCCTCGAGATCTTCCGCGAAACCCATGTCGAGCATCTCGTCGGCTTCGTCGAGCACGAGCGTGCGCAGCGACTCGAGGCGCAGCGTCTTACGGTTGACGTGATCGAGAGCCCGGCCGGGTGTCGCGACGACGACGTCGACGCCGCGCTTCAAGGATCGCAGCTGCGAGTCCATCGAGGCGCCGCCGTAGACCGGCAGCACGCGCACGCCCACGTTCTTGCCGTAGCGATGGACGGCCTCCGCGAGCTGCATCGCGAGCTCGCGCGTGGGAACGAGGATGAGGGCGACGGGATCGGTTCCTTTGGTCGTCTCGGCCGCGATGGCGTTCAGGATCGGAAGCGCGAAGGCCGCCGTCTTTCCAGTGCCGGTCGCCGCCTGCGCCAGGACGTCGCGCCCCTTGAGGAGCGGCGGGATCGCCTGCTGCTGGATCGGCGTCGACTCTTCGTAGCCGAGGGCCGTCAGGGCGGAAAGGATGCGCGGGTCGAGCTCGAGCGACGAGAAGGCGGACGACTTGGTGGTCGGCATGGGGGCATTCTGTCCCGAGAAGGGCCTTGCGGGCGTGCCCGCCTTTTCGGATGAAGCGGGGCGCCCCTCATCCTGCCCCCTCCCGCCGGGAGAGGGAGAAGCCTTCACGAGCTTGACAGTGACCTCTTTATAAGGTCACATGACCTCCTATGGAGGTCACATCACCCTTCGGCTCCCAGACGAGGACACGCGTCCTCCTGGCTCTCAGTCTGCTCCAGCAGAGCTACGCCAGAGAGCTGGCAAGAGTCCTCGAGGTCCCGGTCTCGGTGCTCCAGAAGGCACTCCGGAGCCTGGAGAGGGATGGGCTCGTCGTCGCCCGGAGAGTCGGACGGACGCGCGCCGTGACTCTGAATCCTCGATATTTCGCGCGGCGCGAGCTCCTCGCATTCGTGAATAAGCTGGCAGAACCCGAAGAGGGCCTTCGAACGGAGGTTGCAAAGCTCCGACGAAGGCCGCGGAGATCCGGTAAGCGCCCGTGAAAATTACTGCCGGGTCGACCATCCATGAAGTGATTGAAGCCGTAGCGGGTGCTCTGGGCAAGGCCGGAATCGACGCAGTCCTCGTTGGCGGAGCCTGCGCCACGCTCTACTCGGCCGGGGTCTACACGTCGGAAGACCTGGACTTCATAGTCCAGTCTGCACCCACCCGCAGAGTCCTCGATGACGCGATGGCGACCGTCGGGTTCTCGAGACGCGACGCTCAGTACTTTCATGCGAAATCGGACTTCTTCGTCGAGTTCCCCCGGGGGCCCCTCTCCATCGGAGAGGACGTGCGAATCAGGCCGGTGCGTTTGAAGGTCGGCCGGATCGAAATCTCGGCGCTATCTGCCACGGATTCATGCCGCGACCGACTGGCTGCCTTCTACCATTGGAACGACAGGCAGAGCCTGGAAGTTGCGATTGCCATCGCCCTACACAATCGCATCGGCCTCGAGGCCATCAGACGATGGAGCGAAAGCGAGAATGCTCTGCCCCGGTTCGAGGAGTTCGAGCGAGAGATCAAGCGCGCCCGCCGGCAGCTCAAGAAGCGCAAGGCCGACCAACCGTTGCGCTGAGGGGCCGCCCGGGCTGACGCTTGCGCGCGGCCGCCTCGAGGTCCTGGATCGCCGGGCCGGTGATGGCCGGCTGCGCAAGGACGGCGCAGGCGTGGAGAATCGTCGGCAGGAACGCCGCTCAGAAGGTTCTCATCGTTCGATCCTAGTCGAGGCGGTGGGCGCCCGGGCGGGGCGAGCCCCGATCCCGTGGCACCCAAAACACTAGAATGCGGTGACTTGAACGCGCCCCGCAGGCTGGCCGGGATCGTCATCGTAGGCGCCCTGCTCGCCGCGGCGGGCATCCTCGTCTACCAGGTTCTGGTGCCGCCGGTGGTGGGACTGGCGGACAACGGGGACTTCGACCGGATCCTCGGGCCGATGGGTTTCAAGTACCAGGCACCCGACGACGGCACGCGGTACTTTCAGCACCTCACGCTTCAATACGACGCGGGTCGCCCGTGGAGGCCGCGGAGATACCTGACGTCCGAGTTTGCGTTCGCGGTCATTGCGCGGCTTTGCGCTCTGGGATTGCGGACGCACGGCGTTTTCGACGTCCGCTATCTCGGCGCGGTGCACGGGGTGGTCCTTCTGGCCGGCCTCGCGCTCCTGATCCTCGGCGGCCGCGGCCTGCCGCCGGCCGCGCGCGCCGCAGGGGCGGTGCTTCTCGTTTTCATATTCACGGATGTCGGCTACGCGGCGCTGCTGAACTCCTTCTTCAGCACGGCGGGGTCGCTCCTGTTTTTCCTGCTGCTCGCAGGCGCCGTCCTGGGACTCGCCGGACGGCCGGATTCCCGACCATTTCTGGCCGCGTACTGGCTGACCGCGCTCCTCTTCGTCACGTCGAAGCCGCAGGAGAGCGTTCTCGCGCCGTGGCTGGCGCTGCTCGCGATCCTGCTCGCGCGAGAGGGCGCTACCCGGGGCCGCCGCCGCGCAATCGGGATGGGCGCGGCCCTGTGCTTCGTTGCCGCAATCTATTGCCTCTCGACGACGACCTCGATTCGATCGCCGACGACCTTTAACCACGTGTTCCTCGACATCCTGCCGAACTCGCCGGATGCCCGGGCCGACCTCCGGGAGCTCGGTTTGCCGCCGGACTGGGTTGTCCACTCCGGGACAAATGCGTTCCAGCCGGGCTCGGCATTCGAGGACCCGCGATTCCAGAAAACGCTGCTCGACCTCGTCGGCGATCGGCAGATCCTGGGCTTCTACCTGAATCACCCGCGCCGGCTCCTGGAAAGAGTTCGCTCGGCGGCGGGCCACGCCGTGCAGCTTCGTCCTTCCTACCTCGGCAACTTCGCGGCGAGCTCCGGAGCGAAGCCCTTCGCGCGGAGCCGCGCGTTCGCCGCCTGGAGCTCGTTCAAGGCGGGGCTCGCGCCGCATGGCGCGTGGCTGCTGCCCGTGTTCTGGCTGGCGAACCTGGCGGGGTCGGTCCTCGTCCTACGCCGCTCGGCGAATCCCCGGAACCGCCGCCTGGCCGCCTCCGTCGCCGTGCTCTGCGGGATGGCGGTCACGGAGTTCTTCGTGTGCGTGTTCGCCGACTCCTTCGTCGACCTCGAACGCCATCTGCTCTCATTCAACGCGATGACGGATCTCATCTTCGTCGGCGACCTGGTATGGATCGTCTCGGCGTCGGCGGCGCTCGTCGCAGGGCATTCGGAAATGGAAACCAACGTGGCCAGAGTCGCCGAGCGCGAGCCCCGGCCGGACGCGCTGCTCTCGGTCGTGATCCCCGTCTGCAACGAGGCCGACAACATTGGACCGATGCTCGCCGATCTGGCTCGAGACATCGGAAGCCGGTGGGCGGACTTCGAAGTTGTGGTCGTGGACGACGGCAGCCGCGATGCGACGGCGGAAATCACCGCTGCGATCGCGCGGGATGACCTCCGCGTCCGGCTGGTTCAGCATCCGCGCAACGAGGGATACGGGGCGGCGCTGCGAACGGGATTCGCGAACGCCCGAAACGAACTGATCTTTCTGACCGATGGAGACCGGCAGTTCGATCTCGGCGAGATCGATCGGCTCCTGGAGCGCTTCCCGGATGCGGACATGGTCGTCGGCTATCGGCATCCGCGGCGGGATCCGCTCGTCCGAAGGCTGAACGGCCAGGCGTGGAACTGGTTGACGCGCCTGCTCCTCGGAGTACCGGAGCGCGACGTCGACTGTGCGTTCAAGCTGATACGACGCCCCGTGATCGATCGCCTGCTCGGACAGATTTCCTCCGGCGGAGCGACGTTCTCGGCCGAGTTGCTGGCGCGCGCACAGAGGGCGGGATTCCGCATTTGCGAGGTGCCGCTCTCCGGTCATCGGCCGCGCACGGCGGGCAGCCCGAGCGGGGCGCGGCTCGGTGTCATCCTTCGCGCCTTCCGCGAGTTGATGCGGCTGCGGATCGCCCTGTGGCGCGAGAATCGCGCGAGCTGAAGAGGCGCCCCCCACCCTCTCGTCGGGAGAGGGGTTAGAGCTCGGCGGTCAGTCGCTCCTGGGCTTCTAAATATTTGAATCTAAGGCTCTTATATATTTCTTTGGCTCCGGCGGGCACGTTGCGGCGGGCCGACGGGTATCTGCTTGTGGTACCTTTCCCGTGTTCTCGGCTCGCTCGCCTCTTGCCAGACCTGTTCTGCCAGATCCCGAACGACAAATCACGAGAATGCGCAGCACCGCGCCGGCGGTGTTTTCGCCCATCGAATTTTTCGCCCGGCGCAAAGGATGGATTCTGATGAAGCTCTATGTAGGCAATCTTCCGTACAACATCTCCGACGACCAGCTCCAGGCCATGTTCGAGAAGTTCGGCACGCCGGATTCGGCGCGCGTGATCACGGATCGCGACACCGGCCAGTCCAAGGGGTTCGGGTTCGTCGAGTTCAGCAATGACGACCAGGCCAAGCAGGCCCTGTCGCTGAACGGCACCGAGTTCGGCGGCCGTTCGCTCACCGTCAACGAAGCTCGCCCCAAGACCGAGGGCGGCGGCGGCGGCGGCGGCGGCGCGAGACGCTCTTTCTCGGGACGGTAAGTCCCGGCTCTTTCAACTCGTCTTGATTTCAGGGCGGGCTTCCCCAAACGGGGAAGCCCGCTTTTTCTTGCGCGCCGCGGCACCGGCGACCTCGGCGTCTACTTGAACGGCCTCGGCTCCGTCTTACCGCTCTCGACCGTGACGGTGCGCAGCCGCGTGGACGGTCAGTTGATGAACGTCTCCTTCAAGGAGGGTCGGCGGCCTCGCCGTAGAGCCTCCGTCCGCCGAATCAGTGCGGGTGTTCAGGGATCCTCTTGGCCTGCCTGCAGGTTCAGCGTGGGATTCTTGACCGGATCATTGAACGCGTCGAGCGCGGCGAAGACGATGCCGTTGTGGAAGAACGTGCGCTCGTCCGCCGCGAGCTCCAGGGCGAGGATCCCCGGTGCGACCGGGCGGAAGCGGCCCGCGAGCGCATTCTCGCGAAGGATCAAGTCCCCGATTCGCGCGACCCGCAACAGGCTTTCTTCCAAGGCCGGCTGCTCCCCCTCGAGAATGCGAAACAGGCTTCGATCCGGCTCGTCGCTTTCCACGCCCTTGCAGCGAAGCACGCGTATCGGTGTCCGCGCCGGCTACTTGCCCGAGGCGCCCGCCGGCACCGACGGGACCATGCCGCGCAGGGCGGCCACGTACCAGCGATCGCCCTTCTTGACGGCGACGATCGTCGAGAGGCCGCTGCGCGCGGCAAGCCGCTTGCCGGCGGAGTCTTTCATCCCACTGATCTCGAACGAGCCGTCGGCGATCGCCACGTCCCGGCGCACGAAGTTGACGCTCGTGAACGTGTGCGCGATCTTGGTGCCCCTGTAGATCGTCGCCCACTGTTCGGCGAAGGCTCTCTGCACCGCCGCCCTGCCGTGGGCGGCGCGGCCGGTCGAGCTGACGTAGTCGCCGTCGGTCAGCCAGAGGTCGGCCAGCATCTTGGCGTCCGCCTTGTTCCAGGCTTCCTGGACCTGCGTGCCGATCGAGCGGACGTCCTTCTCGTCGGACGCACCGCCGGGCGTTTGGGACAGGGCGCGGGCGGAAAACAGGAACACAACGAGGGCGGGAAACCGGAAACGCCGCAGGAAGGTCCTCATGGCTCACCTCCTTGGTCAAGAGGGCCGGGTCGCTTCGGATGCGTCTCTTCTTGTACGCCCTGGGGCCGGCCGCGTCAAGCAAGCCGCTTTTGGCCGATAATCACGGCAACTGCCCGTAGCTCAGCCCGGAAAGAGCATCGGCCTTCTAAGCCGAGGGTCGCAGGTTCGAATCCTGCCGGGCAGGCCATTTCGCCAAGCGGGGCGCCCCTCACCCCAACCCTCTCCCGCCGGGAGAGGGAGTGAGCCTGCGTTATGGCGTGTTGGCTTTGTATTCCTTCCACTGCTGCAGCTGCTTGTCCAACGCTTGAAGCGTCTCGGCGAGCGTCGCCGTCTGGACGGCGGTCGGCGGGGCGTCGGCCGCCTCGACCTGGTTCAGAATCGCACCGAGGGTGTGGTTCGTCTTCGAAAGATCGGCTCCGAGCGTCGCGAGGCGGGTGTCGGTCTCGCCCCCGGGAGCCTTGCGCTGCTTGTCGAGCTCGTTCATGGACTTCGACGCATCGAACGAGACACTCATTGCCGCGACGATCTTCTTCTGGAACTCGAGCTTTGCCTGGAGCACCTCGGTCGACACGGTGGTCCTCGGATCGGGCGTCACGACGAGCGGCTGTTCGTAGCGCTGTCCGCCGGCGGTCAGCCGCACGGTGTAGCGGCCGGGCACGACGAGCGGCCCACGGGGCTCGATGGGAGTGTTCTCGCCGTCCACGGCGGCGATCATGAACTCGTAGCCGCCGGACTTCGGGGGCGGGAAGCGCAGGTCCCACACGAAGCGGTGGTGTCCGGCTGCCGTCGACGGCGGCGCGGGCGGGTTGATCCAGCGCTCGGTGAAGTACGGGTGGACGTCGGGCCCTCCCGTCGGGTCCGCGCTCGAGAAGGAGCGGACCGTTTCGCCCTGCGCGTCGAGAATCTCGAGCGTGACGGCGCCCGTCGCCGCGGACTTCAACACGTAGTCGAGCACGGCGCCCGCCGGGGGATTGCGCGCGATCGGAGTCTCGGGGGGCAGCGGCGTGTCGCGATTCTCGCTGGCGCGCACGCGAATCGCGGAGGCCGGAGCGATGAGGCGCGCCGGCGCGCCCTCCGACGCCCCCGTGAGCTGGCGCAGCGGCGTCACGTCGTCGAGCACCCAGAGCGCGCGCCCCTGCGTCGCGGCGACGAGATCGCTGCCGTGGACGGCGAGATCTCCCACCCACGCGGTCGGCAGGTTCAGCTGCAGCGGCTGCCACAGGCCGCCGTCGTCGAACGAGACGAAGGCCCCCGCGTCCGTGCCGGCATAGAGCAACCCCTTGCGCACGGTGTCGGCGCGCAGCACTGTCGTGAAGCGCCCTGGCGGCAGGCCGCTCGTGATCGCATCCCAGGTCGCACCGAAGTCGCGCGTGCGGTAGAGGTGCGGGGAAAAGTCGTCGAGCCGGTGCGTGTCGACCGCGGCGTAGGCCGTGCCGGGCTCGAGGGCCGAAGCATCCAGCGTGATGACTTTGCCCCACGCCGGCAGATCCTTCGGCGTGACGTCCTTCCAGCTCTTGCCTGCGTCGCGCGTGAGCTGGATGAGGCCGTCGTCCGTTCCGACCCAGATCTGCTTCGGGTCGAGCGGCGAGAGCTCGATCGTGAAGATCACGCCGAAGCCGCAAGGCCTGGCGTTTTCGAGCGTGACCTCGCCGTCGCATCCTTTCGCGCCGCTCTGCGCACCCGTCAGGTCCGGGCTCGCCTTCTCCCAGCTCTCTGCGCGGTTCTCCGAGCGCAGGAGAAACTGCGCGCCGGCGTAAAGCGTCTGCGGCGGCCCGGGAGCGATCGCGAGCGGAAAGACCCACGACCAGCGGTACGCGCCCGACACCGGCCGGCGGCCGTACGTGCTTTCGACCATGGGCGAGACGTTGCGCACCTGGCCCGTGCGCGAGTCGTAGCGCGTGATCGTGCCGCCGAGGCCCGTCCCGTAGACGATCAGCGGATCCTGCGGATCGGGCACGTCCCAGCCGCGCTCCTCGCCGCCGACCGGATGCCAGTCGCGGTACGTCAGGCTCCCGTAGTCGCTGCGCGTGGCTACCCCGGCGGTGCCGCTGTCCTGCTGCCCGCTGTAGATCCAGTACGGAAATCGGTTGTCGGTTTCGACGTGGTAGAACTGGCCGGTCGGCTGGTTGTACCAGTTGCTCCAGCTCCTGCCGCCGTTGAGTGAAACAACGGTCCCCTGGTCCGCGGCCGTGACCATGAGCGACGGGTTCTTCGGGTTGATCCAGAGGAAGTGGTAGTCGTCTCCTCCCGGCGCGCCCTTGAAGAAACGCAGAGTCTTGCCGCCGTCGCCCGAGCGGCGCAGCGACTGCCCGGTGACATACACGACGTCGCGGTTGCCCGGATCCACCGTCACGCGGTTCATGTAGCTCGAGCCGAGGCCGGGAGTGTCGTTGACGCGGGCCCACGAGACCCCGCCGTCGTCCGAACGAAAGAGGCCGGCGGCGGCCTTCGCCGCGGGCGCCGCATCCATCAGCGCGTAGACGCGCCCGCCCTGCGCCGCCGCGAGGCCGATCCGACCGACGTCGCCCGCGGGCCAACCGCCGCCCGCGAGCTTCTTCCACGTGCGTCCGCCGTCCTGCGACTTGTAGATCGCGCTCGTCGGCCCGACCATCGGACGGAAGTACGACAGCCAGGGGAAGTTGCGCGCCTGCCACAGCGAGGCATACAGGATGGAAGGATTCTCCGGGTCCGCCGCGAGGTCCGCGCCTCCCGTGCCGTCGTCCACGAAAAGCACCTGGCTCCAGGTCTTGCCGCCGTCCTCGGTGCGGTAGATGCCGCGCTCGCGATTCGGACCGAACATGTGGCCGAGGGCGGCGACGACGGCGACGTTCGCGTCGCGCGGATCCACGACGATGCGCCCGATCGCCCGCGTCGCGGAGAGGCCGACGTGCGTCCAGCTCTTGCCGCCGTCGGTCGTCCTGTAAACCCCGTCGCCCGACGCGACGTCGTAGCGCGCCTGGATCTGGCCCGTGCCCACGTAGATGACTTTCGGATCCGACGGCGCGATCGCGAGCGCGCCCACCGACGCCGATCCGGCGCGATCGAAGAGCGGCGACCACGTCGAGCCCGCGTCCTCCGTCTTCCACACGCCGCCCGCCGCCGCGCCGAAGTAGTAGACCGCCGGCTCGTCGGGCACTCCCGCCGCGCACGTCGCCCATCCGCCGCGGAACGGGCCGACGAGGCGCCAGCGCATGTCGCCGTAGGAGGACGGGTCGATCGGCTGGGCCGCGAGCGGCAAGGAAATAGCCAGCGCCGCCGAAAGGCAGACGCTCGAAAGCAGACGCCGTACGTACATCGTCCTGGCCCCTCCGCATGAATTGGACGGGGAATTCTATTCCGTGCGGGGATCGTATAGATTTTCCCCATGACTTTACCGACAGAACCCATCGGCAGCATTCCGCGGCCCGTCGAGCTCATCAACGGCATGGCCGCGTTCGGCGCGGGGCGCATCGGGAAGGACGCGCTCGAGGCGCTCTTCGACGGCGCGGTGCGCGACACCATTCGGCGCTTCGAGGAGACGGGCTCGCCGGTCATCACCGACGGCGAGCAGCGAAAGCCGAGCTTTGCAACGTATCCGGTTCACGGACTCGCCAACCTCGGGCCCGGCGGAGTCACGATCCCCTTCAAGGACGGCCACGCGCGGCAGCTGCCCGTCCTGACCTCGGGACCCTTCCGCTACGCCACGTACGCCGCCGAGTACCTGGAGGGCGCGCAGAAGTACGCGAAGGCCCCGCTCAAGCAGGCCGTGATCGCGCCATCCGCGCTGTCGCTTCTATATCCCCAGGTGGGCATCCCGGGCTACTCGCGCGACGCCTTTCTGTCGGACCTCGCGCGGGAGGCGGCGACGGACATTCGGCGCTGCCTCGCCGGCGGAGCGAGCGTGCAGCTCGACTTCACCGAGGGGCGCCTCTGCATCAAGCTCGACCCGTCGAAGGGCCTGCTCAACGCGTTCGTCGACCTGAACAACCGCGTCCTCGACGGTTTCAGCGCCGAGGAGCGCCGGCACATCGGCGTACACACGTGCCCGGGCGGCGACCAGGACTCCACCCACAGCGCCGACGTGGACTACGCGGAGCTGCTGCCCGCGCTCTTTCGGCTGAAGGTCGACAACTTCTTCGTGCAGCTCGCGAGCGAGGCCGACCGGCCGCGCGTGCTGAAGATTCTGGGACAGCACGCCAGGGATGGCCGCCGTGTCTTCGTCGGCGTCACGGACCCGATCGACCCGCGGATCGAGACGCCAAGGGAAGTGCGCGACCGGATTCTCGAGGCCGCGAAGTTCATCGACCCCGCCCATCTCGGAACGACCGACGACTGCGGCTTCTCGCCCTTTGGCGACGACGCCTCGACGTCCCGGGACACGGCCTTCTCCAAGATCCGCGCACGCGTCGAGGGCAACGCGATGGCGTCGAAGGAGCTCGGGGTATAAGCTCCGCCTTCCGAGGTCGATATGGATTCAGCTGACGTCAGCGAGATCAAGCGCCATTTCGGAGTCGTCGCAGAGAGCCTGCGCTCGGAGGTCCGCCAGGTGGCGGAAGCCGTCTCCGCCGTCGACTCACGCCTCTCCACGCTTCAGACCGAAGTGGCGCGGGAGTTTGAGGAAACGCGCGCGATGATTCGACTCTCCTACACGGAACTCGACCGAAGAATACGCACGCTGGAAGCTGGGCACGCGAACCTCGAGTCCCGCGTCGAGCGCCTCGAAGCGCGCTGACAGTCCGTTACATCTCCTCCAGCCGCACCTTCGTATCCGCATCCTTCCACGCGGCTTCGAACTGGGCCTCGGTCCACGCGGCATCCGCGTCTTTCTTCTGAGCCTTGAGCGCCCCGGCGAGTCCGTACAGCGAGCGCCCGTTGCGCGGGTTGATCTCGAGGTCCGCGCGAAAGACGAGCTCGGCCTCGCGGGGCTGGCCGTCGGCCAATAACGCCGCGCCGAGCGACTCGCGGACCGGGTAGTACCAGGCCGCAGGCTCGTCGTAAGCGAGCGCGTCCTCGGCCGCAACTGCCTTGATCCAGCTCGCGAGGGCGGCCTTGCGATCGCTCTTCGCCTCGAAGATGCGCGCGTCGAGGACGTTCGAGGCGACGGCGAGCAGGACCGCCCCCGTGTTCTGCGGGCCCGCCAGCGTGTCGGCCGGCAGCGCATCGCGCGCGATCACGAAGGCTTCGCGCAGCGTCTCGGCTTTCTTGAGGTCCCCCGCCGCCGCGGCCGCCATGGCGCGCGCGTAGAGCCACACCGCGCGCAAGAGCGGGAGCTTCGGTCCCGGGTCCGGCATCTGGCGGATCTCGTCCCACTTGTGAAAGCGCAGAGCGACGAAGGTCGGCTGCAGCAAGAAGCCCTCGAGCATCGGCATCGCGGCGACGCCCGGAAGAACGTCCGCAAAGAGAACGTCGCCCGCCGTCTTCGCGACCGCGTAGCGCCCCGCCATGCAGGCCGCCGCGGACTCGAAGTGGACGTTGTGGTTGTAGTACATCATCGGGTACATCCCCTGAGCGCCCGTCTGACGGATGTACGCGCGATCCACGTCGGCGGCGACGGCATTGGCCTTCTCGGCTGCGACGTAGCTTCCGGTGCGCATGTAGATGTGCGCCGGCATGTGGACGAGGTGGCCCGCGGAGGGCACGAGCGTCTCCAGGCGCGCGGCCGAGGGCAGCGCCTTCTGCGGCTCCTTCGAGGCTTCGATCGCGTGGATGTAGTAGTGGTTGGCGCCCGGGTGCATGGGGTCTCGCTTCAGGACCGACTCGAGCACGACGACGATTTCGACCGTGTCTTCGCCAGGCGTGCCGTCGGGCTTCCAGAGTTTCCACGGATGGAGGTTCATGAGGCTCTCGGCATACATCGTTGCCGCGTCGAGGTCGTCGGGATAACGCGCCGCGAGCGCCCGCATCGCCGCCGCGTAGTCGCGCGCGAGCTTCGCTTTGTCCGCCGTGGACGGGTCCGCGACGTAGCGCACCGACAGCGCCTCGACATACGCGCGCTCGTTCTCCGGCGCGGCTGCCGCCAGCACCAGCGCCGCCTCGACCTCGGCGCGCGCCTTCTTCAGCCGGTCGGCCTCGGGCTCGGGATCGTTGTAGTTGGCGCCGAGCGCGAGCGCCATGCCCCAGCGCGGCATCGGGGACTTCGGATCGAGCTCGGCCGCTTTCGCGAACGAGCGATACGCCTCTTCGTGGTTGAAGCCGAAGAGCAGCGTCACCCCCTGGTCGAAGTACTTCTGCGCCTCGGCGCTCGATGTCCGGATCGGATGGCGGTGGGAGCCCATCCCCGCGAGCAGCTCCGGCGGCTTCTCCTGCGCGGACACGACCGAGCCGAGACAGGCGGCGAGGGCGAGCAGAATCCGTTTCATGGCGGCCTCCTCACGAAGCTGCCCCGATTCTACGGCGCTGCCGCCGATTCCCGCAGCCGCGCCGCGCGCTTTCGCAGATCTTCGGGCGTGTACGAGGGCAGCGAGCAACGGCCGCCCGCGCAGGCAAAGGCGGCTGGCGCCTCGAGCTCCGGAAAGTCGACGTCGGAGTTGGCCAACGGCCCCTCGCGACGGTCCCAGAGCTCAACCCTCTTGTATGTGGCGGGGTACGCGAGCGCCGCGACGAGCAGAGTCTGTGTCCGCGCGTCTTCCCGCCCTCCCACGACCGTCAGGTGCGCGGGCTCGGAGGAGAGCTCGGCATCGACGAGAAGGACGGAAGCGCTCGGAAACTTCGGCGCCACGTCGGGCGCAGCGAGGTAACGCATCGCCTGCTCCGTCTCGCGGCGATACCGTTCGTCCCCCGTGTAGCGAAAGAGGAGGTTGAGAAACCGCGCCGCAAGCACATTCTCGTCCCGTTGCGGGCGCGGCGACGCGATCCGGCTCTTTGGCACCGCGGCGACGAAGCCAGGCTCACCCTCGACGACGAAGGTCGAGGCGATGAAGTCCGCAGCCCCGCGCGCCCGCGTCAGCCAGGCGCGGTCGCCGGTCGCGGCATAGAGCGCGAGGAAGACGCGGCCGGAGGCAACCGTGTCGCCGAGGTAGGGTCCCGCAGCGTCCGCGGCGTCATGGCGAAAGCCGCCTCCGGGAAGGCAACGCGCCGCGACGATCCAACGGGCGGCGGCGAGGGCCTCGTCCAGGAATTGCCGCTCCCCCGTCGCCGCGTAGAGCGCGACATGGCCGTTGGCCATCCAGGCCGTCTCGCGCGTATAGAGATGCGTATCGACGCGCGGGACGCCGCGCCGCCGCCGGCCGGCGTCGTCAAGCGCGTAGTACTCGCCCGAGTGCTCGCCCGCGACGAGGTCCGCGTCCTGGCTGACGTACGAGGCCCCTTCGGGGCTTGCGAGGAAGGCGCGCTCGTAACGATGGATGTCGCGCGCGGCCGCGAGGTCGGCCGGATCGCGCCAGAGCAGGTGCGCCTGAGCGTAGACGCGCATGCCCTCGGCCTGGAACTGCGCGAGCTTCTCGAAATGGGGATGATCCCAGTCGCCGCTGTCGGAGTACTGGTAGAGCCCCCCCCAGATTCCGTCGATGAGCTTGCGCGACTTGCCAAGCGTTTCCTTCGCCATGCGCGCGGCGTCGGCGTCGCCAGCACTCGCGCGCAGGAGGCTGTACTCGACGCTGTCCCAATCCAGGAACTTCTTCGAGAAGCCCCAGCCCCCGTTCTCGCGGTCGTAGCGCGCTGTGACGAGCGCCTCGAGATCCTTGCGCAACGCGGGATCGAGGGCGGCGCTGCCCGACGACACGACAGCCTCCGGCAGCGCGGAGGGGCCGGGCGTCGGATCCTTGACGACCGCGTCGAGCAAGGCGGCCATCCGCTCGGGAGCGATGTACCCGGCGAACTTCACCAGCTCCTGTCCCTTCGCGTCGAAGATGATCGTCGCCGGCCAGCCGTAGTCCTCGTAGCGGTTCGAGAGATCGGGGCGCGAGTCCTGGTCGACGCGCACCGTCACGAAATGCCGCCGCAGGAGAGCGACGACCTTCGGATCGCGGTAGGTCGTCTCCTCCATGACGTGGCACCAGTGGCACCAGACGGCGCCAAGGTCGAGGAGAACGAGCTTCTTCTCGCTGCGGGCCGCCGCGAAAGCGGCGTCGGACCAGTCGCGCCAGGGGATCTCAGGAACCGGGGCCGCTGAGGCCATGGCGCTGGTCCACAGGAGCAACCCGGTGAGACTTAAGATCTTTCTCATGAATGATTTCCCCTCTTCTTAGACTGTACGCAACGCAGGCCCGCCCGGATTCCAGCGCGGGCGTCCCCTGTCCTCTATGGATGCCTGGCCCGGCGGGACGTTCCCGCGGGTCCGGGGTGTGGTATTCGTTCGCCCCTTGCCCGGCTCGGCAAACGTGGCCGGCGCTAGTTGGAGGAATCGCACATGCGTCTCTGGAAGAACGGCGGGCCGGGCCTGCTCGCAACGATCCTGACCCTGACGGCGGCCACCGCGCTCGCGACGGCGCAGGCGACAGCCAAGCCCGCGCCCGCTAGGAAAAAGGCGACGGCCCCCGCGGCGACGGCCGGCAAGCCCGAGAGAGTGACGTCGGTCGAGGGCATCACCGAGTATCGCCTCGGCAACGGCCTGCGCGTGCTCCTCTTCCCGGATCCGACGAAGCCGACCATCACGGTGAACATCACCTACCAGGTGGGCTCGGGCC
>JANMBR010000285.1:0-2042 GCA_031360505.1 Acidobacteriota bacterium | reverse complement strand
CCCGGGTTTCTTCAGCCCTCCCGCCGCCCGGGAGAGCTCGCCGGTCCTGCGCCTGGTCGCCGTCGGCTCGCTCGTCTGGGTCAAGGGGACGACCTACGCCCTGCAGGCGGTCCGGATGCTCGTCGATCGCGGCGTCCCGGTTCGCTTGTCGCTCGTCGGGGACGGCCCTGGGCGGCAGCGGATCCTGTACACGATCGACGACCTTTTGCTGTGGGGCCACGTGGAGCTGCTGGGCGCGCTCTCGCCGGTCGCCGTTCGAGACCGGCTTCGGCAATCCGACGTCTTCGTCCTTCCGAGCTTGAGCGAAGGCTTCTGCAACGCCGCCGTCGAGGCCATGGCCTGCGGGCTGCCGGTCGTGATGACCAACTGCGGCGGCGTTCGCGAAGGCGTGGCGGATGGCGTCGAAGGTTTCATCGTTCCCGTGCGGGACCCGGAGGCGATGGCGGATGCCATCGAGCAGCTCGCGAAGGATCCCGGTCTGCGGGCCCGGATGGGCCAGGCGGGCCGGGCCCGGGTTTTGGGGCAGTTCACATTGTCACGGCACGTGGAGAAGTTCGTGACCCTGCTCGAGGAGGTCCGCGGTTGTCGCGTCGCATAGCGCTCGTGGTCCCCGCGTTTCCGCGCGTCTCGGAGACCTTCATCGTCAGCAAGTTCCTCGGCCTGCTGGCAGAGGGGTGGGACGTCCATGTCGTCTGCGAGCGCAGCGAGGACGCCGAGTGGGCGCGGTTTCCACGCCTCACCCAAATCCCGGCGCTGCGCAATCGCGTGCACGTCTCCTAGCCCCACCGGCCGCGCTGGAAGGCGAAGCTTCTCGCCCCGCTGGCGCTGCTCGGTTGCCTCTTCGAAGCACCGTTGCGGACCATTTCCTACCTCGTGCAGGGCCGGAAGCGCTTTGGAATCGGCGTCTTCCGGAAGCTGTATCTCGACGCGAGGTTGCTTCGCCTGCGCTGCGATCTGGTTCACTTCGAGTTCGGCGCTCTGGCCGCCGGGCGCATGGACCTCGAAGACCTGCTCGGCTGCCCGATCGTCGTGAGCTTCCGGGGCTACGACCTCAACTACGTCGGGCTCGAGGAGCCCGACTTCTACCGCCAAGTCTGGCGGCGAGCTTCCGCGTTGCATCTGCTCGGCGATGACCTGTGGCGCCGCGCCATTCGCAGGGGATGCCCTCCCGACAAGCCTCATGCTCTGATCCCGCCCGCGATCGACGCTGGCTTCTTCGATCCGGCGGGCTCCGAACGGCCTGCAAGCACCGGCGCGCCGCTTCGCCTCCCGAGCGTCGGGCGCCTCGAGTGGAAGAAGGGCTACGAGGATGCGCACGTGGCGGTGCGAAAGCTACTCAACCGCGGAATCGACTGCGAGTATCGGATCCTCGGGGACGGAAATTTCCTCGGCGCCCTGGCGTTCGGACGCCATCAGCTCGGCCTCGGGGACCGGGTCACGTTCCTGGGGGCCGGATCCCGCGATCTGGTCCGGGCGGAAATGCAGAAAGCCGACGTTCTGCTCCACGCGGCCGTGTCGGAAGGCTTCTGCAACGCGGTGCTCGAAGCCCAGGCCATGAAGCTTCCCGTGGTCTGCACGGACGCCGATGGATTGGCGGAAAACGTGGAGAACGGCGTTACCGGTATCGTCGTCGCGCGGAGAAACCCGGAGGCTCTTGCCGACGCTCTGGCAGCATTGGCCGGGGACCCGGAGCGGCGGCGGCGCCTGGGGGAGGCCGGGCGGGCGCGCGTGGCGGCGCGGTTTCGGCCCGAGGAACAGATCAGCGCCTTCGCGCAACTGTATCGCGGCGTTCTGTCCGGCCGCCCGGGTGGCCAGGAATCGCTTCGCTCGGAGACGTCAGGGGTTCCGGCATGAGCCGCAGCGTCGATCTTTTCTGGATCGGGGGCGAGCCCCCTCCGCCGTGGCCTCTCGGTCGGGTCATCTGCGCCGAGCCGAGTCCCAAGGGGCTCCAGCGCGCGATCTCCGACGTTGGCAAGTCGGAGGCCGAGGCCGTGCTCTTCTGGGGAAGTCGCCTCGGCGTGCCGAGTTTCGGGCGGATCGAG
>JANMBR010000213.1:0-8301 GCA_031360505.1 Acidobacteriota bacterium | reverse complement strand
GCCGTGCCCCGAGCTCGAGCTCGTGCGCAACAGGACGATCTGCTTGCCGCCCGTCGCTTCCTGCATGCGCGCCGTCATTTTTCGCGACTGCATCGGGTCGACCCGCGGATCGTTGGCGCCCGTCATGAAGAGGATCGGCGGATAGGCCCCGTTCGAGACATGATGGTACGGCGAGTAGGCGTACAGCGCGCGGAACTGCGCGGGGTCCTTCACGGTGCCAAACTCGGTGATGTTGAACTCGCCGTTGGCCGAGAGCTCGACGCGCAGCATGTCGTAGATGCCGACGTGCGAGACCACCGCGCCGAAGAGCTCGGGACGCTGCGTGAAGGCCGCGCCCATCAGGAGGCCGCCGTTCGAGCCGCCCTCGATCGCGAGTTTCGCCGGACGGGTGTACCCGGCCGAGATGAGGTGCTGTGCGCAGGCGAGGAAGTCGTCGAACACGTTCTGCTTGCGGGTCAGGTGTCCGGAGCGGTGCCAGTCTTCGCCAAATTCGCCGCCGCCGCGCAGGGCCGCGACGGCATACACGCCGCCCTGCTCGATCCATACGCGGCGCATCGCCGAGTAGGTCGGGCGCTGGCTGATGGCGTATCCGCCGTAGCCGTAGAGCAGCGTCGGGTTGGAGCCGTCCATGGGCGCGCCCTTGCGGCGCAGGACCGTCACCGGGACGCGCGTGCCATCCCTGGACACCGCGCTGTCGACGACGACCTCCGTGTCGGAAAAACTGACCGGCGACATGCGCACGAGCCCAGTGCGGGCGACTTTCCCGTCCGGGCCCGCCCGGTACCAGGCGGAGGGTTCGACGTAGCTCTGGTTTTCGAAGAGGACGTCGTCGCTGCCGATAGCGGCAAGGCCCGAAACGGAGGAGACGGGCAGGAGCCCGGCCGTCGCGACGATCTTGCCGTCGTGGCTCATGACGCGCAGCTGCGATGGGCCGCCGACGAGATCGGCCACGTAGATGCGGCCCTTCGTCACGCGGAAGTCGTCGATGGCGGCGCCGCTCTGTGCCACCACCGTGGTCGAGGCCGAGAGGTCCGCTGAGCCGGCAGGCAGACGAAGGATCTTTCCGCGCGGAGCGTCTTTGTGCGACAGCAGGAAGAGCGCGCCGTCCGGGCCGAACCGCCCCTCGATCGCCTGGTCGGCGAAATCGGACACGGGCGCCCATGACCCGGACGGGCTGCGCAGGTACTGTGCCGCGTCCCCGCCGTCGCCGTTCTTGACGGTGGCGAGCAGGAAGCGGCCGTCGTCCGAGGCATCGAGCGTCGTCTCGGCAATTCTCGGGAACTCTTTGCCGATCGAATACGTGTCCGCCTCCGTCGCCGTCCCGAGCTTGTGGAAGTAGACCTGCTGATAGAAGTCGAGGTCCGCGGCGGCGCGCTCGCCCGAGCGGGGGTAGCGCGTGTAGAAGAAGCCGGACCCGTCGGCGTTCCAGGCAAGGTCCCCGCCTGCCGTGCCGCCGTTGACGCGGGGAACCGCGTCGGCAAGTCTGCGCCCCGAGGCCACGTCGTACACGCGCACGCCGCCCGCCTCGCTGCCGCCTTCCGAAAGCGAGACGGCGACCAGCCGGCCGTCGAGCGAGGGCACGTAGAAATCGATGGCGGTCGAGCCCTTGGCGTCCATCGCATTGGGATCGACCAGGACCCGCTCGGAGGCCGGGTCGTCGGGGGAGGCGAGCGTCACCAGGAACGGCTGCTGCTTCGGCGGGTCGTTCTTGATCGCGAAGAGGGTTGCGCCGCGCTTGGTCAGGGAGCCGTATCCCGGGGAGCGAAAAGTGGCAATCTGCTCCACGCGCTGTCGGATCTGGGCCACATGCGGTAGCCGGTCGAGGGTTTCACGGGCCTCCATACTCTGCGCCTGGCTCCACGCCTGGACGGCAGGATCGTTCCAATCCTCGAGCCAGCGGTAGTCGTCCCGGACCGCCGTACCGAAATAGGTGTCGGTCACCGGCTTCTTTTCGGTGACCGGGGCGGCGGATCCGAGGGTCATGGGCAGCAGGAGGATAGCGGTGAGGGCCTTGCGTCGCATGCGAGCTCCTTTGGCATTGGCAGGGGGTTGGTGAGCGGGGGCATCGGGCGGGGAGGATTCTACATTTCGTTCGCCGGGCGGTTACCGTTCATGTTGCGTTCATATGCAGGGGCGTAGCGTTCGGGACCGTAGATGTCAGCCGCGATGCAATTGAGCTTCGCGGCAAAAAGGAGAATCCCAATGAAGAAGTTCCTGGCCCTGGCGCTCGTTTCCGCTCTCCCGGTCGTGGCGATGGCTCAGCAGTCCGCGGCTCCGGCTGCCAAGCCGGCCGAGGCCCCCAAGTCCGCTCCGGCCGCCACTGCCGCCCCGAAGGCTGCCGAGGCTCCGAAGTCGACGAAGAAGACCCACAAGAAGTCGACGCACAAGACGACCACGACCACAACCACGACCAAACCGGCCGACGCCCCCAAGAAGTAAGGTTGCTTTCCGGCTCCTGCCGGATCTCGAATCTTCACGGCGCGCCGGATCTCCGGCGCGCCGTTTTGTTTCTGCGCGTAGGACGGCCTGGCGCGAGCCTCTGCTAATCTCCGCATCGCGATGACTGCGTCGGATCTCGCCGCCCGCCCGAACGACGTCCATTCCTACGCCAACCCGGAGCAGGTCCGGGTGCGGCATGTCGAGCTCGATCTGGACGTCCGCTTCGAGCGCAAGGTCCTCGAGGGTTCGGCGACACTGCATTTCGAGAGAGTCCGTCCCGAGGCCGCCGCACTGCGGCTGGACACACGGGCCCTCGAGATCCGTGCGGCCGAGGCCGCGGCAGGGGGCGGTCGCTGGTCACCTGCAGCCTTCGAGCTCAGCGCCGCCGACCCGATCCTCGGATCGGCGCTTTCCATTTCTCTGCCTCCCGGCGCGGACCGCGCGAGGGTGTCCTACGCGACCCGGCCTGGCGCCTCGGGCCTCCAGTGGCTCGAGCCGGCGCAGACGGCCGGCAAGCGGCACCCTTTCCTCTTCTCGCAGTCCCAGGCGATCCATGCCCGCAGCTGGGTCCCCATCCAGGACACGCCGTCGGTGCGCCTCACGTTTGCGGCGACGATCCGCACGCCTCCGGAATTACTGGCCGTCATGGGCGCGGCCGGCAACTCGACCGGTTCCCGGGGAGGGACGTACCGGTTCCAGATGCCGCAGCGGATCCCCGCGTACCTGATGGCGATCGCCGCGGGAGACATCGGGTTTGCGCCGATCGGGCCGCGCAGCGGCGTCTACGCGGAGCCCTCGGTCGTGGCGGCGGCGGCGGCGGAGTTCGCCGACACCGAAAAGATGATGGAAGCGGCCGAGCGCCTCTATGGGCCCTACCGCTGGGACCGATACGACATCCTGGTTCTTCCCCCGAGCTTCCCCTTCGGCGGGATGGAGAACCCGCGCCTGACATTTGCGACGCCGACCGTGCTCGCGGGCGACAAGAGCCTCGTCTCCCTGATCGCCCACGAGCTGGCGCACTCGTGGTCGGGCAACCTCGTGACCAACGCGACCTGGAGCGATTTCTGGTTGAACGAGGGATTCACGACGTACATCGAGCGGCGGATCGTCGAGGAAGTCTTCGGGCCCGAGACGGCCGGCATGGAAGCCGTGCTGGGGCGCCAGGACCTCGGGGACGAGATCGCTCGGCTCGAAGACCGCGACGAAATCCTGCACATCGACCTCTCCGGGCGCGACCCCGATGAAGGCGCCACGCGGCTGCCGTACGAGAAGGGCGCGCTCTTCCTGCGCTCGCTCGAGGAGCTCTACGGGCGCGTGCGTTTCGACCGATTCCTGCACGGCTACTTCGACCACTTTGCGTTCCAGAGCATCACCACCGCGGACTTCGTCGCGTACCTGCGGGAGCAACTCTTCGCGGGAGACGGCGGCAAGTCCGCTTCCGTCCCCCTCGCGGAGTGGATCGAGCAGCCGGGGCTGCCCGCCGCCGCGCCAAGGCCGACCTCCGAAGCGCTGCGGCGCGTGGTCGCGGCCGCGCAGGAATGGGCCGCCGGGCGCACCGGCCCGGGCCTCGCGGGGTTCCCGGCCTGGAGCACCCACGAGCGCCTGCAATTCCTGCGGGAGCTCCCGTCGCCACTGTCGCCCGATCGGCTGGCCGCCCTCGATGACGCCTTCGGGCTGACCGGCTCGCGCAACGCCGAGATCGCCTCCCAGTGGCTTCTGATGTCCCTGCGGGGGGGCTACGGCGCGGCGGACCACCGGCTCGAAGAGTTTCTGGTAGAGATCGGCCGGCGCAAGTTCATCAAGCCTCTCTACGAGGAGCTCGTCAAGACGGATTCGGGCCGGAACCGGGCCCTCGCCATCTACAAGAAGGCGCGTCCGGGCTACCATCCCATTGGAGTGGATACCGTGGACCGCATCGTGGGCTGGCGGGCATGAGCGCGCAGCGGCGACCCGGCGAGCAGCACGTCGAGAGCGCGTGTCCGCTGGATTGCCCGGACGCATGCAGCCTCGACGTCACGGTGGCCGACGGCAAGGTCGTCGCGATTGGCGGAAGTCAGAAGAACCCGGTCACGCGCGGCTACATTTGCGCCAAGGTTCGGCGATACCCGGAGCACCTCTACGGAGAAGCACGGATTCCGCATCCGGGGATCCGCACCGGCCGCAAGGGGGAGGGCAAGTTCCGGCGTGCGTCGTGGGACGAAGCGCTCGGCCTCGTCGCGGCGAAGATGAAGGCCGTTGCCGACGGCCGCGGCGCGGAGGGAATCCTCCCGCTCTCCTACGGCGGCTCCAACGGCTATCTCTCGCAGGACACCACGGACGCGCGTCTCTTCTATCGACTCGGCGCGTCGCGACTCTTGAGGACGGTCTGCGCCGCGCCGTCGAGCAGCGCTGCATTCGGGTTGTACGGCAAGATGGCAGGGGTTGCCTACCAGGACTACGCGCACGCCAACCTCATCGTCGTATGGGGCATGAATCCGTCGGTCTCGGGAATCCACCTCGTCCCGTACATCCAGGAAGCCCGGAAGCGCGGCGCCCGTCTCGTGGTCGTCGATCCGCGGCGCACGCGACAGGCCGAGCAGGCGGATCTGCACCTCGCGATCCACCCGGGCACGGACCTTCCCCTGGCGCTCTCGGTCATCCGCTGGCTGTTTGCAGAGGGCAGGGCCGACCGCGCCTTCCTCGCGGCTCACGCGCATGGCGCGGACGAGCTCGCCCGGCGCGCGGAACCCTGGACGTTCGAGCGCGCGGCGCGCGAGACGCGTGTGCCGGCGGCCGACATCGAGGCGTTCGCTCGGGCGTACGCGGATCTTTCGCCCGCGGCGCTGCGCTGCGGGTGGGGGCCCGAGCGCAGCCGCAACGGGGGCTCGGCAACCGCGGCGATCCTGGCCCTTCCCGCGGTGGCCGGAAAATTCGGCGTGCGGGGCGGCGGCTACACGCTCTCCAACTCGTCGGCGTGGAGGGACGTGAACGGCATGGCGGCCGCGAAGGCCGAGCAACCGGACACGCGTCAGATCAACATGAACCGTGTCGGGGCGGCGCTGGCCGAGAAGGGCCAGTCGTCCGTCGACCTGCTCTTCGTCTACAACGCCAACCCGCTCATGACGCTCCCCGAGCAGGAACGGGTGCGGGCCGGCCTCGAGCGGGAGGATCTCTTCACGGTGGTGTTCGATCCAGTGATGACCGACACGGCGCGCTACGCCGACGTGGTGCTTCCGGCGACGACTTTTCTCGAGCGGACGGAGATCTCGCGCGGCTACGGCGCTTTCGTCATGCAGCAGGCGCACGCCGTGATTGCGCCCGTGGGCGAGGCGCGGCCCAACCACGAAGTCTTCGCTGAGCTCTGTCGCCGTCTGGGTCTGGCGCGGCCCGGCGACCCGGAGACCGCAGAGGAGATTTCCGCCGCGGTCCTCGGCAGCAGCCGCCGCGGCGCGCATCTGCGGGAGAGCCTCGAAGAGAGTCGGATCGCCTTCCTCGAGGAGGGTGTCGCGCCCGTGCAGTTCGTGGACACGTTTCCGCGCACGGCGGACGGGAAGATCCACCTCGTGCCCGAGCCGCTCGATCGCGAGGCGCCGCTCGGCCTCTACGGCTACCAGCCGGAACCCGACACCAGCCGCTATCCGCTGGCCCTGATCTCGCCGTCGAGCGACCGCACGATCAGCTCAACCCTGGGGGAGCTGCATCGCGCTCCCGTTGCGGTCGCGATGAATCCGGACGACGCGGCCCCGCGCGGAATTCGCGACGGGGACCGAGTGCGGGTCTTCAACGCGCTCGGTTCGGTTCGCTGTTTTGCCCACCTCGACCCGGGCCTGCGTACGGGCGTGGTGTACCTGCCCAAGGGCATCTGGAGCCACAACACCGAGAGCGGGACGACGTCCAACGCGCTCTGCCCGGACACGCTGACGGACCTCGGCGGCGGTGCGTGCTTCAACGACGCGCGCGTCGAAGTCGAGCCGGCCGGATCGGCGTGACCGACGCGCCGGGCCCTTCGACCGGCAAGACGGCCGCGTTCTTCGCGGCAGAGCGGGCTTCGAACAAGCGACGGCTTCGCCTGGCCCTCATCCTGACGATCGGGGTGCTCGCCCTCGAGGTCTTGGGCGGAATCCTGTCCGGCAGTCTCGCGCTGCTCGCCGACGCCGCGCACATGTTCGCCGACGTCGCGGCGCTCACGCTGGCGTGGGCGGGCCTCGCGCTCGGGGGGCGCGCGCCGACGCGCCGCCATACGTTCGGACTCGGGCGCGCCGAAGTACTCGCGGCCTTCGTGAACGCCGAGCTGCTCCTCGTCGCGTCGCTGGCAATCCTGTGGGAATCCTGGCAGCGCTTTCGCGCGCCCGGGCCGATCCACACGGACCTGATGCTCGGAGTGGCAGCGGTCGGACTCGGGGTCAATCTCGCAGCCGCCCGGCTGCTGCACGCGGGCCGGCGCAGCCTCGGCGTGCGAGCGGCGTACCTCGAGGTGCTGACGGACGCGCTGGCTTCCTTCGCGGTGATCGTCGCCGCCGTCGTGATCGCGCAGACGGGTTGGTACGGTGCGGACGCCCTGCTTTCGGCCGCCATCGCGATCGTGATTCTGCCGCGGGGTTTCGGGATCCTGCGCGAGGCGGCCCACATCCTGCTCGAGGGGGCGCCAGCGGACATCGACATTCCGCGGCTGCGCGACGCGATCCTCGCCGTCGCGGGCGTCGAGACGATCCACGACGTGCACTTCTGGACTCTGACCTCGGGCCAGCATTCGGCCAGCGTCCACATCCGCGCTCTGGCCCGCAGCGCCCGCGGTGAAGTGCTCAAGGGCGTCCAGCGGGTCCTGCGGGACGAGGCCGGCGTGGACCACGCCACGGTCCAGATCGAGCAGGGCGACGAGACGATCTGCCACATCGAGCCCGAGCACGCCTGACGATCATGCCGCAGACTCCGCACAGTGCCATGCGGCTTCTGACAACCACCGTGGCCCTCGCTCTTGAGCCTTCTTGCATCTTTCGAGCGAAGAGATTGGGATCGTGACTTCGGTTACAGGACACTAGCGGCGCCGCTTGGAGGGCACGACGACGACGGGAATGGGCGAGCGAGCGAGCACGCGCTGGGTGGTGCCGCCGAGAAAGAGTGCGGAGACGGCTCCGTGCCCGCGGTTTCCCATGATCAGCAGGTCGTAGCCGCGCCGGGCTTCCTTGCAGAGCGCGAGGTCCGGGGCTCCGGAGAGGATCAGCCCCTTCTCGTCCCGTCCTGCCTCGACCAGAGTTGCGATCCGGCGCTGGTAGTGCGCCTTCATTGCCGCGTCGAGGGAGCCCCGGACCGCGCGCAGCAGGTCGCCGCGTTCCTCCAGCACCGCTGCCCGCAGGTCCGAGCTCGGCCGGACGTGAACGATCGTGACGGAGGCTGCGGCGCTGCGGGCGAGGGCGCGGGCGGCGGCAAGTGCGCGCCGGGAGGCCGGCGAGAAGTCGGTCGCGACGAGATACCGGCCGCCAGTTGCCATGCCGAAAGCCTAACATCGGATGAAGGCCGGCGGCGCCGCCCGGGCGCGGGCGTAGCATGTCGCTCGACGCAGGAGGCGTGATGAAGTTTCTTTCTGGTGTTCTCTTCGGGTTCGCGGCCCTGCTGGCCGGCGGCGCGGCCATCGTCTGGGCGGGCCTCTTCAACACGGCCGCGACGGCGGCGCCGAGCGCGCTCGAGCGCAAGGTGACCGGGCTCGCGCTCGACCGGTCGGTCCATCGGCGGGCGCCGAAGACTGCCAATCCGCTCAAGCCGGATCCGGACGTGCTGCGCGGCGGCCTCGCCCATTACAAGGGGATGTGTGTGAGCTGCCACGGCGCCCCCGGCGTGGACGCATCCGAGGCGGGCGAGGGACTGAATCCTCCAGCCCCGGACCTC
>JANMBR010000209.1:0-5249 GCA_031360505.1 Acidobacteriota bacterium | reverse complement strand
CGCTCACCGCGGCCGGCGCGCGGCCCGTCTCGGGCGCGTCGGTGCTCGCGACCGAGGCGCAGGTGAGCCAGCCGCTGACCGAGCGCGGCACGGTGCTCGGCACGTTCCAGTACATGGCGCCCGAGCAGCTCGAGGGTGGCGAGGCGGACGGCCGCTCCGACATTTTCGCGTTTGGCGCCGTCCTGTACGAGATGGCCACCGGAAAGAAGGCGTTCACGGGCAAGAGCCAGGCGTCGCTGATCGGCTCGATCCTGCGCGACGATCCGCCGTCGGTCACCGAGGCCTCCCCGATGATCCCCCCGGCCTTGAATCGCGTCGTCAAGACGTGCCTGGCCAAGGACCCCGAGGACCGTTTCCAGACCGCGCACGACGCGAAGCTGCAACTCGAATGGATCGCGGAGGGCGGCTCGCAGGCCGGCCTGCCCGCTCCCGTCGTCACGCGGCGCAAGAATCGCGAGAAGCTCGCGTGGGCCGTCGCCGCGGTCGCGATCGTCGCGGCGGCCCTCGCCACTTACGGATACTTGCGTCGCGCGCCGGTCCCGCCTCTGACAGCCCGGTTCGACATCGTTCCTCCCGAAGACCTGACCACGATCGACATGCCCCGCGTCTCGCCCGACGGCCGCATCATCGCGCTCAACGCGACGGACGCTTCGGGAAAGACCCGCATCTGGATCCGGCCCTTGAACGCTCTGTCGGCGCATGCGCTGGAGGGCACCGACGGGACGACGCGGCCGTTCTGGTCGCCGGACTCGCGTTTTCTCGGCTTCTTCGCCGAGGGCAAGCTCAAGAAAGTCGAAGTTTCCGGCGGGCCTCCGCAGAAGATCTGCGACGCTCCGACCGGGGCCGACGGCTCCTGGAGCTCGGAGGGTGTGATCCTCTTCGACGGCGTCACCAGAGACCCCATTCAACGCGTCTCGGCGGCGGGCGGAACGCCGGCCGTTCAGGTGAAGCCCGACGCATCGCGGAAAGAAACAATCGTCGCCTGGCCGGAGTTTCTCCCGGACGGCCACCACTTCATCTACATGGCGAGCGGCCAGAAGCCCGAAGACGGCATGTATCGCCTCGGCTCGCTCGACTCGAACGAGTCGAAGCCCGTGGCGCCCGCCCAGACGCTCATCACGTACGCAGCGCCCGGATACCTCCTCTTCGCGCGCGACCGGACGCTCGTCGCGCAGCGCTTCGACCTGAAGTCCCTGAAGACGATCGGGGAACCCGCTCCCTTGGCCGAGAAGATCGGCACCGATGCGGTCGGTCTCGCGCGGTTCTCGGTGTCTCGCAACGGCGTGCTGGTCTATCGCACCGGTGAATCGGGGAATCGGCTTCTCTGGCTCGATCACAGCGGCAAGGAGCTCGAGACGGCCGGCGGGAACGGCAACCACGGGAATCCGGCTTTTTCCCGCGGTGGAGACCGCCTGGCCTTCGACGACACGGACGCACGCAGCGGGAAGACCGACATCTGGGTTCGGGATCTTGTTCGCGGCGTCAACTCGCGTTTCACTCTTGGCGCGGGCAACAACATCTGCCCGGTGTGGGCGCCCGACGGATCCAGGATCGCTTTCGCGTCGGATCGGGAGGGTGGCTTCAGCCTCCTGGAGAAGCCCGCGAGCGGCCAGGGAGAGGAAAAGCTCCTGTTGAAGACCGACGGCGATCGCGTCATCGCCACGGACTGGTCGCGAGACGGCAAGTACATCGCCTATTCGCTTCGGGGCAAGGAGGGTTGGGACGTTCTGGTGCTGCCGACCTTCGGCGACCGAAAGCCGATTCCTGTGGTCCACTCCGCCTTCATTGAGTTTGGGGGCATGTTCTCTCCCGACGGCCGTTTCATTGCGTACCAGTCGAATGAATCGGGGCGCGGCGAGATCTACGTCCAGACCTTCCCGGACGCGCAAGGCAAGTGGCAGGTGTCGACGGACGGCGGCACGGACGCTTCGTGGAGGGCCGATGGCAAGGAGCTCTTCTACCGTTCGCCCGAACAGAAGCTCATGGCGGTCGACATTCAGGCCGGAGCGACCTTCCAGGCCGGCATCCCGCGGCCGTTGTTCTCGTCCCGCGTTCCCTCGGGTAACAATCGCAATCGGTTCGCGGCCACGGCCGACGGGAAGCGCTTCCTCTTCGTCGCTCCGCTCGGCCGTGACGCCATGACGCCGACCACGGTCGTCCTGAACTGGTTTGCAGAGCTCGGAAGGTGATGCGGCCATGACACTCGCCGCGGGAACCCGTCTCGCAGGGCCCACGCCCTCTCCCGGCGGGAGAAGCTTGGGGTGAGGGGCATCTTCGCCCCCGGTATGAAAAGAGGAGAGTTGGCCAAATGACGCTTGCCGCCGGAATCCGTCTCGGCCCCTACGAGATCCTCGCGCCCATCGGCGCGGGCGGTATGGGTGAGGTCTACAAGGCGAAGGACACGCGCCTCGGCCGCGACGTTGCCATCAAAGTCCTGCCCGAGCATATGTCCTCCTCCGTGGAGTTGCGCCAGCGCCTCGAGCGCGAGGCGAAGACCATCTCGACGCTTTCGCATCCCCACATCTGTGCGCTTTTCGACGTAGGGAGAGAGAACGACACCGACTACCTCGTCATGGAGTTTCTCGAGGGCGAGACTTTGGCGGATCGCCTCGGCAAGGGCGCGCTGCCCATCGATCAGGCGCTGCGCTTCGGCGTCGAGATCGCCGGCGCGCTCGATGCCGCGCATCGCAGCGGGATCGTCCATCGGGATCTCAAACCCGGAAACGTCATGCTGACGAAGTCGGGCGTGAAGCTGCTCGACTTCGGCCTGGCGAAGCTGGCCGCGCCGGACAAGAGCGCGGTATCGCAGGCCACGAGCCTGCCGACGGCGTTGCAGCAGAGCCAGCCGCTGACGACGCGCGGGACGATCCTCGGCACGTTCCAGTACATGGCGCCCGAGCAGCTCGAGGGCGGCGAAGCGGACGCTCGCAGCGACATCTTCGCGTTCGGCTGCGTGCTCTACGAGATGCTGACCGGGCAGAAGGCGTTCACGGGCAAGAGCCAGGCGAGCCTCATCGGCTCGATCATGAGCTCCGATCCGCCGCCCATCTCGTCGATCCAGCCGATGATCCCGGCATCGCTCGACCGGATCGTCAAGGGATGCCTCGCCAAGGAGCCCGAGCACCGCTGGTCGACCGCGCACGACGTGATGCTGCAGCTGCAGTGGATCGCCGAGGGCGGGTCGATGGCGGGAGTGCCCGCGCCCGTCGTCGCGCGCCGCAAGAACCGCGAGAAGCTCGCCTGGGGCCTGCTGGCTGTCGCATTGCTCGCCGCCGCGGCGCTCGCCTGGGGCTACATCCGCCGCGCCCCGACGCCCGTGCCGGTCGTGCGCTTCGACATCGTGCCGTCGCCCGAGATCGCGACGATGGACGTGCCGCGCCTCTCTCCCGATGGCCGCACGCTGGCTTTCGACGCGACGGATCTGGAGGGGAGGGCCCGGATCTGGGTGCGGCCCCTGAACTCTCTGACGGCCCAACCGCTTCCTGGCACGGACGGCGGCGTGCGGCCGTTCTGGTCGCCGGACAGCCGGTACATCGGGTTCATCGCCGATGGCGTGATGAAAAAGGTCGACGTCACGGGCGGGCCGCCCACCAAGATCTGCGATGCGCCCGGTGGCTCGGACGGCACATGGAGCCCGGAGGGAGTAATCCTGTTCGACGGCACGGGCGCGGATCCCATCTACCGGGTCCCCGCGGTGGGAGGCACCCGGGCCGAGGCCGTCAAGCCCGACGCGGCGCTCAAGGAGACCTCGGTCGGGTGGCCCGAGTTCCTGCCGGACGGCCGCCACTACCTTTACCTGACGACGGGCGAGAAGCCCGAGGACAGCGCGTACTGGGTCGGCTCGATCGACTCGAAGGAGCGCACGAAGCTCGCCCCGGCGCAGACCCTCGTGACCTATGCGCCGCCGGGATACCTGCTCTTCGTGCGCGACAGGACCCTCGTCGCGCAGCCCTTCGACGCGAAGGCGATCAAGATGATGGGCGAGCCTGTTCCCCTCGCCGAGAAGATCGGCACAGACAACGTGGGGCTTGCGCGCTTCTCTGTCTCGCGCAATGGCGCCCTGGCCTACCGCACCGGCGAGACGGGAGGGCGCCTGCTCTGGCGAGACCGCGCCGGGCGGGAGTTCGAAACGCTGGGAGATCCCGGCGACTATGCCAACCCGTCCCTGTCGCCTTCGGGCGACCGTCTGGCCTTCAACCTCACCGATTCCCGCAACGGCAAGGGCGACATCTGGATCCGCGATCTCGCGCGAGGCGTCAATTCTCGGTTCAGCCTCGGCCCCGGCAACAACGTGCGGCCCGTGTGGTCGCCGGATGGCGAAAGAATCGTCTTCACTTCCGACCGCGGCGGGGCCTTCGACGTCTACGAGAAGTCCGCGAGGGGCTCCGGTGAGGAGAAGCTGATTCTCCACAGCGACGAGATCAAGTCTGCGTCCAGCTGGACTCGCGACGGGCGATATATCGGATACACCGCGCGAAATCAGAAAACGCTTCTCGACATCTGGGCGCTGCCGACCTTCGGGGACCGAAAGCCGATTGCGATCGCCGTCAGCCCGTTTTCTGAGTATCAGCCGATGTTTTCGCCCGACGGGCGCTACGTCGTATACGTGTCGAGCGAATCCGGCCGCGACGAGATCTACGTCCAGACCTTCCCCGATGCCGGAGGGAAGTGGCAGGTCTCCAACGGCGGCGGCAGCGACCCGAGCTGGCGGGGCGACGGGAAGGAGCTCTATTACCGATCGCCCGACCAGAGACTCATGGCCGTCGAAATCCGCAGCGGGGCCGACTTTCAGGCTGGAATCCCGCAAGGGTTGTTCGTCCTCCGGGTGCGTCCCGGCAATCCGCGCAACAAGTACACGGCTTCGGCCGACGGCCAGAAGTTCCTCGTCGCCGCCCCGCTCGGCCGCGACGCGATGAGCCCGACGACCATCGTCCTGAACTGGCCGGCGACGCTCGGCAAGTAGGCCGTTTGACTCATATATAGCAGTCAGATAGACTCATACAGATGAGTAAAAGGCTCCAGGTTCTGTTGGACGAGGACGAGCTGCGCGAGATCCAGCGCATTGCCCGGACTCGCCGGATGACGGTCGCCGAGTGGGTTCGTCAGGCGCTCCGATCGGCTGGAGAGAGCGAACCGCTGCGCGAGGCGGGCAAAAAGCTCGAAGTCGTACGCGCCGCCGCGCGCCACAGCTACCCCACGGGAGACATCGATCAAATGCTCGGCGAAATCGAGAAGGGTTACGTCGGGCA
>JANMBR010000264.1:0-10636 GCA_031360505.1 Acidobacteriota bacterium | reverse complement strand
CCGATTCGCACCTCGGCGCCGCCGGCGGTCATCCTGAGTACGAGGGCGCGCATCGATTCGCCCTCCTCGATCTTCGCGCCGTCCCACGAGGGATCCACGTACGACTCGAGGGAGTGGGAACCGTTCTCGGAGAGGTTGCGGGGCTTGTGGAAGCCGTGGCGGCGGGAGAGCTGGCGCAGTCCCCACCCGAGCGCCTCCTCCGACCACGCCTGCATCTCGGGGTCGAGGGTGGATTCGACCCGCAGGCCCCGGCGATAGAGGTCCTTCTCGCCGTAGGTCTTCTCGAGGTACTGGCGGATCTCCTCTGAAAAATACGGACCCACGATGGATTCGGGCAGGGATGGCGCCGTCGGCAGCGGTTCGGCATCCGCGGCCCGGCGCTCGGCCTCCGTGATGTAGCCCTCGGCGCGCATTCGGCGCAGGGCGGTCGAGCGGCGCGCCCGCGCCAGCGCCGGATTGCGGAACGGCGACTGGTCCTCGGGCCGCTGGACGATCCCGGCGAGCAGCGCGGCTTCGGCCAGCGTCACGTCTTTGATGCTCTTGCCGAAGTAGTAGCGGGACGCGGCCTCGACTCCGTAGTTGCCATGGCCGAGGTAGATCTCGTTGGCGTACATCGTGAGGATCTGGTCCTTCGAGTACCGCCGCTCGATCTCGAAGGACACGAGCGCCTCGTTGACCTTGCGCGAGAGGGTCTTGCGGGGAGACAGGAAGATGGCCCGCGCGAGCTGCTGCGTCAGCGTGGAGCCGCCCTGCGCATAGCCGCCCTGCTGGAGGTTCGCGACCAGCGCGGAGACGGTCCGCTTGACGTCCACGCCGCCGTGGCGGAAGAAGTTCTTGTCTTCCGTCGCGATCAACGCGTTGCGAAAGACGGCCGGGATGTCCGTTCGGGAGATGAGGGTGCGTCGCTCGATCGCATAGCGCGCGATCGTGGAGCCGTCGCGCGCCACGATCTGCGTGACGATGTCGGGGCGGTACGTCGCGAGCTCGGAGACCCGTGGCACCCGCACGAAGTTCGTCGCGAAGGAGCCAGCGACCGAGCCGAGCAGCGCCATGACGCCGAGCGGCAGGGCGAGCGCCGCGAAACGGGTGAGACTCCTCACGCCGGGATTGTGAGGCATTCGCCGCGCTTATGCTATATACGGCGGCTCACCCCATGGCGCGCCCTTCCCAACCACGGCCCTCCGAATCCGCCAAACCGCTGAGTTACGCCGAGGCGCAGGCGCGCGCCACCGGGACGTTTCGCCTCGTCACCGACTTCACCCCGCAGGGCGACCAGCCGGGGGCGATCCAGAAGCTCGTGGACGGCCTCGCCGCGGGGCGCAAGGACCAGGTGCTGCTCGGCGTCACGGGGTCCGGCAAGACCTACACGATCGCGAAGGTGATCGAGGCGATCAACCGTCCGACGCTCGTGCTCTCGCACAACAAGACGCTCGCGGCCCAGCTCTACCAGGAGTTCCGCAGTTTCTTTCCGCAGAACTCCGTCGAGTACTTCGTGTCGTACTACGACTACTACCAGCCCGAGGCCTACATCCCGCAGAGCGACACGTACATCGAGAAGGAAACTTCCCGCAACGAGGAGATCGACAAGCTGCGCCTGGCGGCCTCGAAGGCCCTCTTCGAGCGGCGCGACGTGATCGTGGTCGCCTCCGTGTCCTGCATCTACGGCCTCGGCGCGCCCGACTCCTATTACGACATGCTCGCCTACCTGGAGACCGGCGACACGCAGGGGATGCCGGCGCTGATCGCCCGGCTCGTCGAGATGCAGTACGAGCGGACAAACCTGGACCTGGCGCGCGGGAACTTCCGCGTTCGGGGCGACGTGCTCGAGATCCAGCCCGCCTACGAGGACACGGCTGTCCGCGTCGAGTTCTTCGGCGACGAGATCGAGAAGATCACGAAGACCGACCCGCTGCGGGGCACGCCGCTGCACCGCGTGGACCGCATGGCGCTCTACCCGCGCACGTTCTACGCCACGCCGAAGGAGACACTCGAGCGCGCGATCGGGACGATCCGCCTGGAGCTCGATGCGCGCCTGGCCGAGCTGACGGCGGGCGGCAAGCTGCTCGAGGCGCAGCGCCTGCACCAGCGCACGATGTTCGACCTCGAAATGATGAAGGAGCTCGGGTACTGCAACGGAATCGAGAACTACTCCCGTCACCTCTCGGGGCGCAGCGCCGGGGAGCCCCCGCCGACGCTTCTGGACTACTTTCCGAAGGACTTCCTGCTCGTCGCCGACGAATCGCACGTGACGCTGCCGCAGGTGCGCGGCATGTACCACGGCGACCGTTCCCGCAAGGCCGTGCTCGTGGACTACGGCTTTCGCCTCCCGTCTGCGCTCGACAACCGGCCGTTGACCTACGAGGAGTTCCGCGAGCGCGTGAACCAGGTCGTCGCGGTCAGCGCCACCCCGGGCCCGGAAGAGCTCGGGCGCACGGGCGGCGAGATCGTGGAGCAGGTCATCCGCCCGACGGGGCTGTTGGATCCGCCGATCGAGATCCGGCCGGTGAAGGGGCAGGTGGACGATCTGCTCGCGGTGGTGCGGGAGACGACGGCGGCCGGCGAACGCGTCCTCGTGACGACGCTGACCAAGCGTATGTCCGAGGAGCTCACCAACTACTTCACCGAGGTGGGGGTGCGGTGCCGCTACCTGCACTCGGACATCGAGGTGCTCGAGCGCGTGAACATCCTGGCGGATTTCCGCCGCGGCGTGTTCGATTGCCTGATCGGGATCAACCTCCTGCGCGAGGGGCTGGACCTTCCGGAGGTGGCGGTGGTCGCGATCCTCGACGCCGACAAGGAGGGGTTCCTGCGCAGCCAGACCTCTCTCATCCAGACGTCGGGCCGCGCGGCGCGCAACCTGCACGGCCGTGTCCTGTTTTATGCCGACGCTGTGACCGATTCCATGCGGCGCGCCATGGAGGAGACCGCGCGGCGGCGGACCATCCAGGAGGCTTACAACGTCGAGCACGGGATCGTTCCCGCGTCCATCATCAAGCAGGTGAATTCGCCCCTGGTGAGGATGGCCAACCTGGACTACTACGAGCTGCCGAAGGAGTCTTCTCGCCCGGACCTGCCGGACGCCGACTCGCTGCGCCGCCGGATCGCGGAGGTCGAGAAGCAGATGAAGAAAGCGGCCAAGGAACTCGATTTCGAAAAGGCCGCGTCGCTGCGCGACGAGGTCCGGGGATTGCGCGAGCTGGAGATCTTCCGGGCGTAGGCCGGCGGTTGTGCCGCGGGCCGGGCAAGCCCGCCCTACGGAACGCGGGGAGTCGGGACGGGCGTGGGCTTGACGAGCCGCGGGTTCTTCCGGACGAAGATACGGGCGGCATACTCCGCCGGGTCCTCCGACAAAGGCTTCACGAGCCTGACATTCATGCTGCTGTTGATGCCGACGGTCATGGCCGCGTTGCCCGGGCCGCCGTTCGCGTTGGCGAGGTGCTGGACCGAATCGGCCGGGCGCAGTCCGTACGGGATGGAGCAGGGCAGCGCCGCGTGACAGGTCGACACTGGGACGAGCTGCGCCGCCGCTGCCGCCGCGAACGCGAGAAAACCAACGAGGCCGACGAGCGTCGCGCGTTTCATAGCCAGTGGCATGCGCGCGCGAAGCCCGCAAGCACGAGGAGCATCGCGGCCAGGGCCGCCGCCCAGACGGCCGTTCGCGACTTCGTGGCCATGGGCCGCTGCCGCGTGTAGAAGCCCGTCTGCCACCGTTCGAGCTCGCGGCCGCATTTCGGGCAGACGGGAGTGCCCGGCTCCACCGGGGTGTAGCAGTAGGGACACTCGTACATCGGCACGAATCCATCATACTGCCGCGGCAAGGCTCGCCCCGCGCCCCCGGTCAGGTTAAACTTCAAGTCGTGGTCGAGCCCCGCCGCCCGCCGGAGAATCTGCCGGATTCCCCGGGTGTCTATATGTTCCGCGGCGATCGGGGCAAAATCCTCTATGTCGGCAAGGCCCTGTCCCTGCGCAAGCGCGTGGCCTCGTATTTCAACGCGGGGGCCGGGGGAGCGAAAGAGGAGGCCCTCCGGCGCCTCCACCGCGAGGTCGAGACGATCTCGACCCACACGGAGCTGGAGGCCCTGCTCCTCGAAAACACGCTCATCAAGAAGCACCGTCCCCGGTACAACGTCTGCCTGCGGGACGACAAGACATACCCGTACGTCAAGATCACCACCGGCGAGCCGTGGCCCCGGGCCCTGGTGACCCGCAGAGTCCAGGACGACGGCCATTCGTACTTCGGGCCGTTCTGGGGCGGCCTGGCCCGCCGGATCATGCGCATGATCACGCGCCACTTCCAGATCCGGACCTGCACGCTCGAGATCGACGGGAAGCTGCCGCGGCCCTGCCTGTACTACGACCTCCACGCCTGCCTCGGGCCCTGCGTGGCGGGGCTGACGACGAAGGAGGCCTACGGCGAGGCCGTCGCCGACGTCGTGCTGTTCCTCGAAGGCCGCAACCGGGAACTCGAGGCGAGCCTCTCGCAAAAGATGCAGGCGGCCTCCAACGCCCAGGGCTTCGAGATGGCCGCGGCCTACCGGGATGCCTTGAAGACGGTTCGCGACGTGGCCGAGCGCCAGGTCGTCCAGTCGATGAAGGGCGAGAACGTCGACGTGTTCGGCTTTTTCGAGTCCGGCTCCGACGTCGCGATCTGCATCCTCGTGGTGCGCGGGGGCACCCTGCAGGACCGGCGGGACTTCTTCTTCGAGAAGGCGCAGGAGCTGGATGCGGCGGCGTTCCTCGAGGCGTTCCTGCCGCAGTTCTATGACACGAATCCCTTCCTCCCGGATGAAGTGCACCTGCCCGTTGCGCTGGCCGGGGCCGACCTCCTGCAGGACTATTTGTCGGCGCGCCGCAAGGCGAAAACGGCGGTCCGCAATCCCCAGCGCGGCCCCGCGGCTGATCGCCTGCGCCTGGCCGAGTTGAACGCGCGCGAGCGCCACCGCGTGCGCTTCCGCGCGACTGGCGGGGAAGAGGCCGTGGCCGTGGAGAGGCTGGCCCGCGCCATCGGGCTCGCGGTGCCTCCGCGCCGCATCGAGGCGTTCGACATCTCACACACGCAGGGCACCGACAGCGTCGCCTCGCTCGTGGTCTTCGAGGACGGAAAGCCGCGCAAGTCCGACTACCGGCTGTTCAACATCGCTTCGCAGCGGCTGCTCGAGCCCGACGACTTTCGCAGCATGGCCGAGGCTGTCGATCGCCGGTACAGAAGGCTCCAGGCCGAGGGCCGGGAAATGCCCGACCTCGTGCTGGTCGACGGCGGGCGAGGCCAGCTGCAGGCGGCCCTCACGGCGCTCGACCGGCTGGGAATCGAGCTGCCGGTCGTGGGCCTGGCCAAGCGCGAAGAAGAGATCTGGGTGCCCGAGCGGGCCGAGCCGGTTCGCCTCTCGCGCAAGGATCCGGCGCTGCAGCTGATCCAGCGCGCGCGCGACGAAGCGCACCGCTTCGCCGTGACGAAGCATCGCCAGCGGCGCGGCAAACGGATGCGCGAGACGGGCCTGACGGAAATTCCGGGCGTGGGGCCGGCGCGCGCCCGCACCCTGTTGCGCCGCTTCGGATCGGTCAAGGGGCTCCGTGGGGCGGATCCCACGGAGATCGCGGCCGCGGTCGGCCCGTCGACCGCGCGGGCCGTGGCGGACTACCTCGGGCGAGAGGGGGCCCGCAGCGCATGAGAAACTCGATCGAGCAAGAGGGCGACATCCGCGGAACGGACCTGCTGGCAGGCCTCGTCGGGTTGTGGCGGGAGGCGGCGAGCGGCTCGCTCCAGTTCTCCCGTTCGGGGTCGACGGCGGGCTTCGAGATCGTCCGGGGAGAGCTCGTGGCGAGCTCCTCTTCCGACCCGCGCTTCGAGACGGCCTCGATCCTGGTCCGGGCGGGCAAGCTCGAGGCCGCGACCCTCGAGCGCCTGGCCGCGCCGGAGGGCGGCGACCGCGCCCTGCTCGCGCTGCAGGCCGGCGTGCTGACGCGTCGGGAATGGCGCTGGGGCGAGAAGATCCGCGCCGTCGAGATCCTCTCGGACCTGCTGACGTGGCTCGACGGCGAGTACTGGTTCTTCCGGACCACCGAAGCGGAAGTGCCCGAGTCGCGCCTGCCGATACCCCGCCTCATCCTCGAGCTCTTCCTGCGCTCGCGCGATCGCAGCCTCGTCCTGCACTACCTCGGGGGCGTCGACGTGCCCATCGCGAGGGCGCAGACCTTCGACGAAGAGTTCGCGACGTTCGGCCTGACGGCCGACGCCGAGTCGGTCGTGCGCCTCATCGACGGGAAGTCGAGCGCGGCCGAGATCGCCAGCGAGGCGCCGGCCGAACCGTTCGCGGTCGAGAAGCTGCTCGCCGCGCTCGTGACCCTCGGGCTCGTGCACCCTGAGTTCGGGCCCGGAACGGTTCGCCCGCCGCCGGCGCCGACCGCCGAACGCGCAGAGGACGAGGGCGAGGCGCAAGAACGAGACGAGCCGGATCGCGGCGCGGAGTCGATGGGCGACGAGGTGGAGCGAGAGGAGGCCGCGGAAAAAGACGAGGAGGAGGTCGAGTTGAAAAGGGCTGCCGACCTCGACTCCGCGCTCGCGGAGGAAAAAGAGCCGGAGGACGAAGAGCCGGACTTTCGCGACGCCGAGATGGAGGGCGACGTCGCCGCTCCAGCGATGACGGACGCCTCGCTCGACGGCGGCCCGCTCGAGGACGACTTCGAAATGTCGGCGCCGGAGGGGGACAGGCAGGACCGCAGCCGCATCGACGATTTTCAGTCGGGGCCGAGGCAGAACGCTCCCTCCTTCGAGCGCCCCCTCGACTCGACCACCGGGATCGGGTCGCTCGAAAGGCCGCGGCAGCGCTCGGGCTCGCCGCTGCTCTGGACGCTCGGGATCCTCGCCGTGCTGGTGGCGGGGCTGATCTGGCTGCGCAGCCGGGGTCCGGTCGCGCCCGAATCCGTCGCGGCGACAATCCCGCAGACAGCGACGGCGGCGCCCGGCATCGTCTTGACCGAGGAGCCCGTGCCCGCCGTGGTCGCCACGGCACCTTCCGCACAGACGTCCGCGCCGACGTCCGCGCCCACAGTGGCGCCGCCCACGCGACCCGCCCGGACGCCGGCACCCCGCGTCGAGAAGCCGGTCCGCGTGCGAAGCCCGATCCCGCCGCCGGCCGCCGCGGCTGCGTCCGCCCCGGCTTCCTCCGGCTCGCGGCAGTACTGGCTGGATCGCGCCGCGCGCGACGCGAAGCGGTTCGGCGGGGGAAAGAAGCCGTATGCCGTCCAGCTCGAGCTCGCGTGCGAAGTCGGTTCGCTCGTCGACGCCTTCCAGCACGACCGGGGCGGCAACATGTGGGTCGTGACGACGTCGTTCCAGGGCAAGACCTGCTTCCGCGTCCTCTGGGGCCACTACGCGACGCTCGAGGCGGGCCGTCGGGCGTTGTCCGGCGCCCCGGCGTTCTTTTCGACGCCGAAAAACCACCCGGCCGTCACGGCCGTTCGCTAACCCGTTTTTCTGCTACCCTGATTTGACGATTCGATGACGACGCCACCGCCAGCGACAGGGTTTCGAGGGTCCCTGTCCGAGACGCCGCTGCCCCAGGTCCTGAGGCGCATCTTCCTCGAGGGGCTCAAGGGCACGCTCTCGCTCGTCCACGGGGACGAGACCCGCCACCTGTTTTTCGAGAAGGGCGAGCTGCGTACGGCCACCTCCTCACGCGAGGGCCAGCGCATCGGCGCTTTTCTGAAGCGCCGGGGCTGGATCACGGACACCGACCTCAACTGGGCGCTCGAGACCGTCGCCAAGCAGGGGCGTGCCCGGCTGGGCAAAATCCTCGTCGAACGGGGGCTCGTCTCGCGCACGGTGCTCGATGCCGAGATGCGGCGCCTGGTCGAGGAAATCGTGTTCTCGACCTTCGCCTGGGATTCGGGCGAGTACAAGTACCAGGCTTCGGCCGGGGTCCTCGATCCGGACGTCGCCCTGACGCTGTCGACCGCGGCCGTGATCGTCGAGGGCATCCGCCGTCTGCCGGAATCCGAGTCGTTCCGTGAACGCCTGGGCGACGGCCACCGCGTCCCGATGCTGGCCACGGACCCCATGTCGCGCTACCAGTACCTCCCGCTCGCGCCCCAGGAGGCGTACCTGCTCTCCCGGGTGGACGGCATCTTGGACGTCGATTCCCTGCTGAAGATCACGGGCTCGTCGCGGACGGCGATGGCCAAGATCCTCTACGGCCTCGTCTCCTGCGGGATCGTCGAATGGAAGCAGGAGGGCGCCGAGCGGCCGGCCAGCGGACGCGGGGGATTCCACGGCCTGAACATCGAGGTCGCGGCTCAGCCCTCCGATCGCTCGCCGGGGCATGCGGAGCTCGTCAAGAACACGTATCGTCGAATCGACTGGCTGACGCACTACGAATTGCTCGGCGTCGTGCGGGAGGCTCCCCCGGAGAAGATCTCCGAGGCCTACTTCGAGCGTAGCCGCCTCTTCCACCCCGATCTGCGGCATCGCGAGGACCTGGCGCGCTTCGAAAAGGAACTGACCGCCGTCTTCGAGAAGATGAAGAAAGCGTACGAGACCCTCTCGGACGCGGACAAGAGGGCGCTCTACGACCAGAGCCTCGACGCGGCCCCGGCGCCAGTGCTCATGGCGGAAGCGGATCCGGAGATGCGCAAGAAGCTGGCGATGCACAATTTCCGGCGGGCCCGGCAGCTCATCGAGGACAAGGACTACCACCCGGCGGTCGAGATGCTGCGCGAGGCCGTGCGTTTCGTTCCCGACAATGCCGAGTTCCGCTACGTCCTTTCGCAGGTCGAGCTCAAGAACCCGAACTGGACGGACCAGGGCCTCGCGAACCTGAAGGAGGCCGCGCGCCTCGACAGCCGGCGCGTCGCCTTTTCCGTGGAAGCGGCGCGAGCACTGCTCGAATTCAAGCGGCCCCACGAGGCCGAGCCCTTCGCGCGCCGGGCGGTGTCGCTCGATCCTTCCCCGGAGAACGAGGAATTGCTCACGCGCGTCCTCGGCGCGGAAGCGGCCGCGCCCCCTGCGCCCGCGGAGCCCGGCGCTGGCGGTGAGGTCCCCGCCGCGGAAGCGGCCCCGGCTCCCCAGCCCACGGGTCTGCTCTCGCGACTCTTCCGGCACCGCGGTTGACCGCGATCCTGACGGGCCTCGGCCTGTCCGCGGCTGCCGGCCTGAACGCCTGGGTGGTCCTCCTGCTCTTCAACGGACTCTTCCTGGTGCTCCCCCAGGAGTTTCCCGGCCCGGCGGCCGCTTTTCTCTCCAGCCATTTCGCCGTGACCGCGGCCGCCGTGCTCTTCCTCGCGGAGTTCGTCGCGGACAAGATCCCGATGGTCGACCACCTCTGGAACCTCATCCAGACGCTGTTACGGCCCGTCGTCGGCGCGCTGCTGATGCTGGCGGCCGTTCCCGATCCTTCGGCGGCCGAGCGCGTGGGGCTGATCGCAGCGGGCGCGGCGGCGACCCTCGCGACGCACTTCGTGAAGGCGACGAGCCGGCTGACCTCGACCGCGGCGACGCGGGGGATGGCGCAGGTGGCGCTCTCGCTGGCCGAGGACGCGGTGGCTCTCGCGCTCGGAGCCCTCGTCTTCTTCGTGCCGTGGTTCACCGTGTTCTTCGTCGCTGCACTCCTCGTGCTCCTGGTGCTCGACCGGCGCCGGGTGTGGCGAGCAATCGGCGTGCTCTTCTTCCGGCTCCAGCATCCGCGGCGGGCGCTCGCGGACGCCAGGCGGTAGACGGCAGACGGCAGACGGCAGACGGCAGACAAAAGTGCCTTACCTCCTGGACGGCAACAATCTGATCGGTCGGGCTCGAAACACTTCGAGGCCCTCGCAAGAAGACCGCGCGGCCCTCATCGCCGAGATCGCCGCTCGGCTCAGGCAGACGCGCGCGCGGGCCACGATCTTTTTCGATGGGCCGGCAGGGGAGCGGACGGTGTCCCTCGGCAGCCTCACCGTGCGGGTCCCGTCGCGCGGGAACGCGGACGACGCGATCGTCCGGGAGGTGGAGCGGTCGGCCGCGCCGGGTGAATCGATCGTCGTGACGGCGGACCGCGGTCTCGGGAGGCGCTGCCGCGATGCAGGGGCGAAGCTCTGCTCGCCGGACGAGTTCTTTGCGCGGTTCGGGAGGGGTGCGGCGGCTGAGGGAGGCAAAGACTCGGTAGGGAAAGTGGACGTGGACGAGTGGATGCGGTACTTCTCGGCCGAAGAGAATCGGGACTGAGGCGTAGTCTCTAAGTTCGGAGACGGGGTCAGCCAAGGGATACCGAGGTGAAGTCTCCAATCGTTAGGCGACCGTGGTAACTTTAGGGCGGCTCCGAGCGGGCCACGTGATCGTCCCGAGAAATCGGGGAGGAAAGTCCGAACTCCATACGGGCGGCATGCCGGGTAATCCCCGGTCGCGGTGACGCGAAGGAAAGTGCCACAGAAAATAAACCGCCTTCCGAAAGGACGGCAAGGGTGAAACGGTGCGGTAAGCTCGCACCGCCCCTCCGGCAACGGAGGGGGCACGGCAAACCCCATGCGGAGCAAGGCCAAATAGGGGGACAGCGGGCGCCCGTCCCACCTCACTTTACGTGAGCTGTTCCCGGGTCGGCTGCTTGAGCCCGAGGGCGACCTCGGGCCTAGAGGAATGATCGCGGCCCCGGGCAACCGGGGGACAGGA
>JANMBR010000178.1:0-6967 GCA_031360505.1 Acidobacteriota bacterium | reverse complement strand
GGCGACGAATCCGAGCAGAAGCAGCAGCGCATTCAGCAGCACGAACCCGAGGCCGATGACCGAGATCCCGCGCGTGCGCAGCTCGCCGCCGAGGATGTCGTCGAAGAACTTGAAGAGCTTCCAGACGACCCACATGGTCAGTGCGGTCGGCGCGAGGACGAGGATTCCCGCGACCCAGTAGCGGCGCAGGCGCACACCAAAGTTGGCCGACATGAATCCATCCTAACCCGTACAATGGCGGGCGATGCGAACGCGCGACGTGGTCCTCCGAGCTGTTCTGCTGTTGGCCTGCCTGACTGGCGCCGCACTCGCCCAGACGGCTGGGTGGGAAACGTACGGGCCTGCGCTCTTCGAGGTCAACGCCGTCACCACTGGCTCGGACGAGCTCACCGTCTATGCCGGCGGCGCGGACTACGCGGCTTCCCAGGCCGCTCTCTTCAAGAGCGTCGACGCAGGGCGGCGATGGGAGACGCTCCTGCATGCGGAACCCGGCGAGTTTTTCAGCGACATCCTCGTCGATCCAGGCAGCTCCGCGACGATTTACGCCGGGGCGCTCTTCAACGGCACGACCCGGATCTACCGTTCCGGTGACGGCGGCGAAGTGTGGTCCGTGCGCCAGACGATCCCGTCCTACTGCATTCCATCCTTCGCGCCGGGGACCTCAGCCGGTGCGGCGCTCGTGGCATGTGGAACCCGACTCCTGAGGACGAGCGACGCCGGCCTGACCTGGCAGGAAGTTTCGAACCCCTTCACTGAGTCGACGCGCCTGACCTCCGGATCGGCGGGCTCGCTCTTCGCATACGGCCAGACTCGCATTTACAAGAGCACCGACGGCGGCAGTGCGTGGGTCGCCGTGGGCAACCCCCTGCCCTGTGCCGGCTTGAACGCTCTGCGTGTCGATCCGACCAACGCGAGCGTGTTCGTGGCGGGAGCCGGACTGCTCGGCGCTCAGGGGCTGACCTGCGGCGGCGTGTATCGCAGCACGAACGCGGGGGCGAGCTGGGCCGCGAGCAGTCTTTCGGGCGTCTACGTCACCGACATCGCCATCGATCCGCACGCTGCCGCGCGGGTGTACGCGTGCGCCGGGTATCTCGGAGGCCTGTTTCCAAAGGGCGGCGCGTACGCAAGCCTCGACGGCGGCGCCAACTGGGCCAACCTGTTCCTGCCCGCGCTCGGAGCGGTCCGCCTCGCTCTTTCGCGCAGCGGCCAAATCCTGTACGCCGCGACCTCGCTCGGCGTCTACACGCTCGCCGGCGCAGGCGGCCCGACCACGTGCACGCCGGACGATCAGACGCTCTGCCTGGACGACGGGCGATTCCGCGTGGCCGCGACCTGGACGAAGCCCGACGGCGCGAGCGGCCAGGGCAACGCGGTCGCCTTGACCAGCGACACCGGCTACTTCTGGTTTTTCGACAGCGCGAACGTCGAGGTGATCGTCAAGGTCCTCGAGGCGTGCGCGATCAACGGAAATCGGTGGGTGTTCGCGAGCGGGCTGACGAACGTCCAGGTCACTCTCACCGTCACGGACGTCGTCGCGGGAACGACCAACACGTACGCCAACCCGCAGGGGACGGCGTTCCGGCCCGTCCAGGACACCGCGGCGTTTGCGTGTAACTGACAATGGCGCAGCCGCGCCAGGTGTCGAATCTTTGCTAGTGGCGGAGAGGACGGGATTTGAACCCGTGGTAGAGGTTTAAGCCCCTACGGCGGTTTAGCAAACCGCTGGTTTAAGCCACTCACCCACCTCTCCGCGAGTGGTCAGGACCGCCGATGGTAGTGGATTACGCTTCGATAGGGAACCAGCGGTTCGAGCCAGCGGTTCGCCGGCTCCCGCCCGCCCGCCTCCCTCGACTACTCCGTCCGGACCTCCACCAGCTCCAGGCTCTCGCCTCCCGGCAGATCGCGGGTCAGCACTTCCCCGATCCCAGGGCAGTAGAACTTGTTCGATACGTCGTTCAGGTTCAGCGGAGTGGTTTCGATGGTCTTGAGGCACTGGCTGAAGGAGCCGTAAGGCACGGTGACGGACTCCGCGAGGCCCTGCACCTCGGCAAAGTCCTCGGCCGTATCGAGCGAGAACTCCTGGCGATAGAAGTCGCCAACGGCATTGTGGGCTTCCATGATGATTCCGGCCTTGGCGCCGTCGACGCCGGCCGTCCAGGTCCCCTCCAGGCCCACGATCCGGCCCTCGGAGACCTGCTTAGAGTTCTCACCGAAATACCAGACGTTGCCGTCCACGTCCTGCGCGAACCAGTCGAGCGTGTCTTCCTCGAGCTCGTCGTTGATGATCACGATGTCGTGCACTTCGACGCATCGGACACCGAGAATGTCCCGAGTTTTGTGCGTCACGATCAGTTCCCGGTGCTCGGGGCCTTCGGGGGCCTGGCCATCGTAGACGAAGGTGATACCCGGCGTCAGCGGAAGGTACGGGTTGTCGATCGCGGCGACGAACCTTGCCGGATCGATCACGGGGTCGTAGGGCGCCGCGCCCAGCTTCTGGCACGCCGCCTCACGGGCACCCTCCTGGCCGTCGCAGGTCGTCATCCCTTCCTCCTGATCCGCCGACGCTTGCTGCCGACAGGTCCGGCGGTTCGCCGCATCGCGAAGGTTGTCGCACTTGCCCAGAGCGAGCAGGTAGTCGCTGCGAACGCCCGCCTCGCACGAATCCGCTGCGTGCTTAGCCGTCTGGCGGCAGAGATTGCCTCCCCCCGCGCCGGCGCGGTTGGCGAAGAGCAATACGACGACAGCGCCCAGGACGAGCCTCTTTCGCGAAAGCCCCCCGACAGTTCCCTGACTCCGATCGTCACCCCTTCCCGGCCCCTCCCACTGCAAGCGAGTCTTCATGACGCCTCCCCGTGTTGCGCTCCCCCGGCCCACCCGGGGATCACGTTCAACGTCATACGCGACCCGGCCAAACCAACCCCAAACGGGCGGGGAGCGGATCTCGGAGCGGGAGTAGGCTAGATCCATTGAACGTTGAGAGCGCCGCGACGCGCTCGGGCGCAGGCCCGAGAATTCTTCTGGTCGAGGATGACCGGGAGACGCGCAGGCTCGTCGAGAGATGGCTGCTCGAGGAAGGCTACGCCGTGGACTCCACGGGCCGATGCGCGACGGCCCTGGCGGCATTGCGAGGCGCCTCGTACGACGCCGTCATTCTGGACCTCCGCCTTCCGGATGGGAGCGGTCTCGGCGTATGCCGGCAGTGGCGCCAGACCGGGGCGCGGACCCCCATCCTGATCCTGACTGCTCGCACCGATGTCGCCTCGCGCGTCGAGGGGCTGGACTGCGGCGCAGACGATTACCTCGGAAAGCCATTTGCGATCGCCGAGCTCCGCGCTCGCCTGCGCGCGCTTCTTCGCCGAGGGGCCTCGGACAGAGCCGACCCGATTTTCCAGCGTGGCCAGCTGCGGGTCGATCTTGCCAGGCGGCAGGTGCGCATCGGAGCTCGCGAGGTGCCCGTCACCCGCCGGGAGCTCGAAGTCCTGGCGCGGCTGGTTCGCGCCGCCGGACGTGCGGTCAGCCGGGACGACCTGCTCGAGGAGATCTGGGGAGAATCGACGCCCGAAGCGTCGGCGAGCCTCGAGGTGATTGTCGGAAGACTCCGCCGCAAGCTCCAGACGAAAGGCGCAGACCCGCTCATCCGTACCTTTCGCGGCCACGGGTACGGACTGGTCACCGTTGAGGCCGAGACCGAATGAGAGTTGACTCGATCGCATCCCGGGTCGTCCGGACGACCGTGATGGTCGCCGTGTTTTCCGCGCTGGCGCTCGCGGCGATCACCGCGACGACGGCGACGCTCCTGTGGCAGTCGACCGAGCGGAGGTTTCTAGCGGACACGGCATCGGCCGTTCGTAAGGCGATCGATCAGGAATCGTCCGAGGAAAGCTCGGCGCTCGAACAGGCCGCGCCCGAAGCCCTCAAGGACCTTGGGACCGTTGGAAGCCAGGTCGAGGTCTGGCGGGGATCGACCCTGATCGCGATGAAGCCCCAGGGCAAGCCGCTCGGTCCCCCACCCGCCTCCGGCGCGGCAGATCCCTCCGGGTGGCTCGTGAGCATTCAGGACCTGGGCGACGGCGCCCGCCTCATGGTGGCTCACCCACGGGAGCACGCCCTACGGTCCCTGCGGATGTTTGGCCTCTCGCTGCTGCTCTCATTGCCGGTCTGTCTGCTGCTGGCGCTCATCATGGGCCGCTACGGGGCACGGCGCGCAACGCGGCCGCTCGTCGAGTTCACCGAGCGAATCGGGCAGATCCGTGGGCTCCACCAGGCGCAGGCGCCGACGCTCCGCGATCCGCCGCGCGAGGTCTACGAGATGGAGACCTCCTTCCGGGAACTGCTCGGACGGCTTTCGCAGTCGGTCGCGCGCGAACTCGAATTCGCGGCAAACGCGTCCCACGAGCTGCGGACTCCGCTCACACGGATCCGACTCTACGCGGAACGGGCGCTCGCCGGCGCGGATGGGGCGAGCCGAACGGAGCTCGAGGGGCAGATCCGCGAGATCGACCGGATGGTTCGCCTCGTCGACTCATTGCTCATCCTCGCCCGCGACACGGAGCTGCGCATCCCGCACGGAGAGAGCGTGAATCTCGCGGACGTGCTCCGCGACGCGGTGCGTCAGACCTTTGCGCAGGAGCGGCGGCCGAATCTGGAAGTCCCCGACGAGGCGATCGTCCGGGGAGACGAGAGCCTCCTGCGGATCGCCGTCGAGAACCTGCTCGACAACGCGAACAAGTTCACGCCTCCGGATCGGAGCGTCGGAATCTCGCTTCGAGAGTCCGCGACCAGTGTCCGGGTCGCCGTGGCGCAGCCCGGCATTCATCTGGCCGAGCGTGAACGCATTTTCGAGCGCTTCTTTCGCAGCGAAGACGCGCGCTCCGCCTACCCCGGACACGGCCTGGGCCTCGCCCTGGCGCGCCACATCGCCCGCCTGCACGGCGGGGATGTCACGTGCGAAGACGGCGAGACCGGAGAAGTGACCTTCGCATTGAGTCTTCCCGCCTGGCAGCCCTCGGGCGTCATCTCTTCCGACTGAGCGCTGCAGCGCCGCCTCCGCGCAAGCGACCGGGTTAGGATCCCAAACGGGTGCGACGTCGTAGGCTGCTCACGGGCCTCATTCTGCTGCTGCTCGCCGGCGCAGGCTGGTGGGTCTACAAGAACGCCTCCATCCACCGGCTGCGCGCGGAGTTTCAGCCGTGGATGGCGCGGCTGGAGCGCTGGCGCGACGGCAACGAGTCCGCGCGGCGCGCTCTGCGCAGTCGTGAGGCGACGGCGGCTGATCCGGAAGGCGTCGCCGCGCTGCGCTCCTGGGCCTGGGAGGGTCTCGAGCGGATCGGGTACGTGGAATACCGGGTGGAGAAGCCGACGCATGAGATCGGCAGGGACGTCGAGAAGACCACCGGGCGAGTTGTGTTCACGGTGGGAGGGTTTCGCGCGGACGGCGCGCGTGTCGAGCGGGCGGCGAGCGCGATTGTTACCGCAGAGCTGCCCTCACGCCAAACCTCTCCAGCGGGGAGAGGGAGCGGATTTTCGCTTCGGTTCGAGCGGGCGCTTTGGAATCGCATCGAGACTTCCCCGCGGTTCCACGAGGCGACCGCCGCGGCCGGACTCGGCGCGCCGCGCCACGATCCGCCCTTGACGCGCGTGAACCATCTGATCGCGGACATCTGGCCCGGTTCGGGTGTCGCAGTGCTCGACTACGACCGCGACGGCACCGAGGCCCTCTTCGTCGGCGACGGCGTGCGCTCGGTGCTCTACCGCAACGACGGGCAGGGGCATTTCAGAGACGTCACAGAGAAGGCGGGACTCGCGAAGTCGGCCACCGAGGGCGTTCCCGCGACAGGCCTCGCGGCCGGCGACATCGATGGCGACGGGTATCCCGACCTCTTCGTGACGAACGCCTTCGGCCCCGCGCGCCTCTTCCACAACCGCGGCGACGGCACGTTCGAGGAGACGACGGCCGCATCGGGCATCGCGGTGCCGGAAAACATGCGCTCGTCCGCCTTCGCCGACGTGGACGGCGACGGGGATCTCGACCTCTTCGTCGGCGTGACCGGCGACTACTACACGCAGATGCCCGACCCGGCCTTCGACGCGAACGATGGTCGCCAGAATTTTCTGTACTTGAACGACGGCCACGGCCGCTTCACCGACGCTACGAAAGCCTGGGGCCTCGAGGGGATGACGCGCTGGACGTTGTCCACGCTCTTCCAGGACTACGACCAGGACGGCCACGAAGACTTGATGGCAACGAACGACTTTGGCCTGAAAAACCTGTACCACAACGAAAACGGCAAACGCTTCGTAGACGTCGCGAAAAAGACAGGCACAGAGGCGCGCGCGTATGGGATGTCGGGCACGTGGGCCGACTTCGACGGCGACGGCCGGCCCGATCTCTATGCGACCGGGACCGACACGCAGTGGTACTTCCTCCATGAGTACCCCGCGATCCCCGTCAGTTTCGCCGGCCGCCTCTTCCTGCCGTTCGCGATCCGATGGTGTGAGGACATGGCCTCGGGCAACACGCTGCTGCTCCAGCGCGCCGATCACACGTTCGAAAACGCGACAGCGCGCTCGGGCGCGCAGCATGCCGGGTGGAACTGGAGCTCCGTCGCCGCGGACCTCGACAACGACGGCTGGCCCGACATCTACGCCACCAACGGCATGTGGGGAGACGGGCGCGACCGCGACGTGGAGCTCGAGTTCTGGTGGCAGACGCTCGCGTACTGGGACGACTACGTCGCCGGCACGAGGACGTTCGACCGAAAGGGTGCCGGCATCAACGGCATCGAGCGCGACCGGTACTTCCACAACCGCGGCGGCGCGGCGGCGGGGCCTCTCTTCGAGGAGCGCGCCTTCCTCGAAGGCCTCGACCTCGAGTCGAATGGCCGCGCCGTCGTCGCCTTCGACGCCAACGGCGATGGCGCGCTCGACCTCTACATCCGCTCCGTCGGCGCCCCGGAGGCCCTCTTCC
>JANMBR010000176.1:0-2995 GCA_031360505.1 Acidobacteriota bacterium | reverse complement strand
GCGGTCGAGCTCGTTCGATAGGGCGAACGAGGGCCGGATCGGATCCGCGGCGTTGATCGAGACGAGATCGCTGCCTTCCTTCTCGTAGTAGACGACGCGGGCTTCTGTCATCGGCTCGAGCGCGCCGGAGAAAATGCTCTTTGTGCGGCGCGCGCCCCTGGCCACGCCGCGTTTCTTGCCGGCGTCGCGGGTGAGGAAGGAGACGATGCGATCGGTCTCCTTGAGGGCGTGGGTGCCGAGAATGAAGGAATCGGAGGAGTGGAGCCGCACGCGGCGATTATGATGAGGCTGGGCGGGAGAAGCTTTCCTAATAATATTAGGCAAAGTTAACTAGATAACTAATAAAATATGGCATACGAAAAGAAAACCCGCATAGAATCCGGCGTCATGCTCTTCGGGTGGGTTTCCTTCCTGTCGGACGTCGCCTCCGACATGATCTTTCCCCTCCTCCCCGGCTTCCTGACGCGCACCCTCCACGCCGGGCCCGCGGCGATCGGCTTGATCGAGGGCGTGGCGGAAGCGACGGCCTCTTTCATGAAAATGCTCTCGGGGTGGTGGTCGGACCGTGTGCGGCGCAGGAAACCGATGGTGGTCGCGGGGTATTCGATCGCGGCCGTGGTGCGGCCGCTCGTCGGGCTGGCCGCGAGCTGGGGCCAGGTGCTCGCGATCCGATTCGCCGACCGCGTCGGCAAGGGCATCCGCACGTCGCCGCGCGATGCGCTGCTCGCGGACATGGTCGCGCCGGAGCACCGCGGGCGCGCGTTCGGACTGCAGCGCGCCATGGACAACGCGGGCGCCGTGGTGGGACCCCTGCTCGCCGCATTCCTGCTCAGGTTCGTCTTCGAAGACGAGCGCTCGGTCTTTCTGCTCGCCGCGGTCCCTGGCCTCGCGGGGGTGCTGCTGCTGATCTTCCGTCTGCGCGAAGCGCCCCGGCGCGAGGAACCCGTCACGCCGGACGCTGCCCCGCCTGCCAGCGCGCTGCCTAGCCGATTCTGGGCCGCCATCGGGATTTTCGTCCTCTTCACGCTCGCGAGCTCCACCGACGCGTTCCTGCTCCTGCGAGCCCGCGACACGGGAATGCCAATCTGGCAACTGCCGCTGCTCTGGGCGCTCTTTCACGGCGTCAAGGCGGCCGCGGGCCTGCCGGGCGGCGTACTGGCGGACCGCCTGGGGCACGTGCGCACGATCATCGCCGGGTGGATCGTCTACGCGATCTCCTACGTCGGCTTCGCGTACGTCGCCGGGCCGACGCAGCTTTGGGGGCTCTTCGCGTTCTATGCGCTCTTCTACGCCCTCACCGAGGGGGCCGAGCGCGCGCTCGTTGCGGACCTCGTGCCCGCCCACGTTCGCGGGCGGGCGTTTGGGGCCTTCCACGCGAGCATTGGCCTGGCGGCGCTGCCGGCTTCGGTCCTGTTCGGGGTCTGGTGGAAGGTGTTCGGGCCGCACGCCGCATTCCTGATTGGGGCAGGGATCGCGCTGGCCGCAAGCGCGGCGCTCGCCGCTTTCGGGCTCCGGACATCCCGGGGGCGTTGGCTCGAATCTTGATAGCATTCTCGCAGGGGGTGAGTTTATGGGACCGGTCTGGCGGCTGATCAAGGGGCAGAAGGACATGTGCCACCGCTGCGGCAAGGAGGTCCTCGACTTCCCGGCAGTCGGCCGCGTCGTGGATTTCCAGTTCAAGGCGGAAGAGAAGTACTGCTGGGACTGCTATGGGTACATCACGCCCTTCGTCGATGACGTCGCCCCGGTGTCGCAGCATCCCTTCCAGCCGGTGAGCAAGCCCGCCATCCCGTGACGGAGCTGCTCTCGACCTTCGGCGGCTCGGACCTTGCGCCGATCGCGGAGAGGGTCCTCGGCGGACAGCGCCTGTCCTTCGAGGACGGTGTCGCGCTTTTTGCGACCCGGGACTTCCTGGGGTTGGGGCGCCTGGCGAACCACGTTCGGGAGAAACGTCACGGCAACGTCGCGTTCTACAACGTGAACCGGTATCTGAATCCGACCAACCTCTGCTGGGTGGACTGCGCGCTCTGCGCCTGGGCGAAGAAGGTCAACGAGCCCGGCGGCTACGAGATGGCGATCGACGAGTGCGTGGCCGAAGCGGGCAAGGGGTACGCAGAGGCCGTCACCGAGTTCCATATCGTGGGCGGACTGCATCCGACATGGCCCTTCGAGTACTACACGGGGCTGCTGCGGGCGCTGAAGTCGAAGTTCCCGGGGGTGCATCTCAAGGCCTGGACGATGGTGGAGCTCGACTGGATTGCCCAGATCGGCCGGCGGCCGCTGGATACGGCGATCCGCGAGCTGAAGGACGCCGGGATGGACTCCTGCCCGGGCGGCGGCGCCGAGATCTTCGCGCGGCGGGTGCGCGACATCATCTGTACCAACAAGATTTCCGGCGAGCGCTGGCTCGAGGTCGCGCGCGAGTGTCACCGCCAGGGCGTTCGGACGAATGCGACGATGCTCTACGGACATGTCGAGACGGCCGAGGAGCGCGTCGACCATCTGCTGCGGCTGCGCGAGCTGCAGGACGAGACCGGAGGGATCCCGGGCCTCATCCCCCTCGCATTTCATCCGGAGAACACGCCGCTCGCCCACCTGCCAGCCTCGACCGGCCAGCTCGATCTGCGCGTCATCGCGGCCTCGCGGCTGCTGCTCGACAACGTCCCGCACATCAAGGCCTACTGGATCCAGATCGGGACGAAGCTCGCGCAAGTGGCGCTCTTCTTCGGGGCTGACGACCTCGTCGGAACCGTCGTCGACGAAATCATCACCCATGCCGCCGGCGCAACGACAGCCTCCGGCATGACCCGCAGCGACTTCGAGCGCATCATCCGCGAATCCGGCCGCGAGCCCTACGAACGCGACTCCGAATACCGCCGCGTCGACCGGGATCTCGAACGGGGTCCGGGGGATAAAAATTTGTGTTTTATAAGACCAGCCGAAAACAACAATAAAACGAGAGGAGAAAAAAAACAAAATGATATACAAGAACCCA
>JANMBR010000169.1:0-2858 GCA_031360505.1 Acidobacteriota bacterium | reverse complement strand
CCGGTCGCGGAACGTCCCGTCGCCTTCGTTGTGGAGGTACGCATTGTTGCCGAAATCGTTGGCGACGTAGATGTCGGGCCAGCCGTCGCCGTCGAGGTCCGCGCACTGGAGGGCCAGCCCCCAGCCGGTGTTTCCGGTGCGCGACGCGATCGTCACGTCGGTGAAGGTGCCGTCGCCATTGTTGTGAAAAAGGTGATTGGGCGGCGCGTTGTCGGCCGCAAAGGTGGGGCCGTAATCCTGATGGCCGTAGACCAGGACGTAGAGGTCGGCGTTGCCGTCGCGGTCGTAGTCGAGCGCGGCGGCGGAAGTGCTGCTGTCCTCGAGAGCGACCCCCGCCTTCGCGCCCACTTCCTCGAATGTTCCGTCGCCGTGGTTGCGGTAGAGAAGGTTCGGCCGCCCGAGGTATGCGACGTAGAGATCGGGTCGGCCGTCGTTGTCGTAGTCGAAGCAGAGCGCCCCGAGGGCCTCTCCCTGCTGGCCGCCGACGCCCGCGCGCGCCGTCGCATCCTCGAAGGTCCCGTCGCCGCGGTTGCGGTAGAGGTGGTTGCCGTCGCCGCCCGCGACGTAGAGGTCGGAGCGGCCGTCGCCGTCGAAGTCGAGCACGGCGACTCCTGGCGGCAGGTGCTCGCCCGGTACCGGGAGGTTTCTGCGCGCGTTCGGCAGAAAGGGGCTGTGCACGTGGGTGAGCCCGGTCCGCGCCGCGACCTCTTCGAAGAGCGGAGCGGTCGAGGATGCTGCCAGCCACGAGATGACGGACCCCGACTCGATCTGCCAGGCGCCGCCCGCTGTCGGCGCAAGCGTCAGGCTGAGCTTGCCGCCCTCCTGGCGCAGCCCGCCGCCCTTGCCGCGCCCCGAAAGAAAGAGCCAGAGCACGATCTCGCGCCGTTCGCCCCGGCGCGCGAAGTCGAAGATCGTCGCCTCCGTCCGCCCGAGGGACGAGAATCTGGCGCGGATCGAATCCAGCTTCTCGGTCAACGTCGCCGGACGGGTCGCCGCTGCGGGCGCTGCCGCCGCGCGGTAAATGGCGATCGTGAGGGGCGAGTGCGCGCCCACGGGATCGAGGCCGTCGCCCGGCAGCGGTCCGCTCCACGTGAGCCGCGAGGAAATGAGGGCTGATGGGATGGAGCCGGACTTCCAGCCCTCGAGCAGCTCCAGGGCGTACTGCGACGTCCCGTCCGAATAATCCGCCAGGGAAGGCATCCCCTCGTGGTGCGAGGCGCAGGCCGATATCAGGAGAATCGCGGCCGGGAGGATTCCTACGAGTGCCGGCGGCCGCATCGGCAAAACTATAATGCGCCTCACAGTGCCGTCACTGCCCGAGCGGCTCCGCCAGCGCATCGCCCGCGAGGGCCCCATTTCCTTTCATGACTTCATGCAGGCGGCGCTCTACGACACGGAGGAGGGCTACTACTCCCGCGGCGCGGCGATCGGCGAAGGCGGCGATTTTCTGACCTCGCCGCACGTCTCGCCGGCGTTCGCGGCCGCGCTCGCCCGCCTCTTTGCGGTCGAGTTGGAGGGCTTCACGGGCCCGGTGGACCTCGTCGAGGTGGGGGCGGGCGAGGGGCGCTTTCTCGACGACTTCGCGCGGGCCCTCTCCCGGATCGATCCGGGGCTCCACGCGCGGCTGAGGCTGACGGCGGTGGAAGGCTCTTCGGCCGCCCGCAGCGCGCTCACGGCGCGGGGAATCGAGCCCGCGCCGCGCATTCTCGAGAAGGTCCGGGATCTCGCGGCGGGCTCGGTCGAAGGGTGGATCTTCTCGAACGAGCTCTACGACGCTTTGCCGGTGCTGCGGGTCGTGGGCTCGGAGGACGGGCTCCTGGAGTTGCGCGTGTCGACGGACGGCGGCCGCTTCGTCTGGACCACGGCGCCGGCGCCGGCCGGGATCCGCGAGCACCTCGCGGGGTTCGGCGTCGTTCTCGAACCCGGCCAGAAGGCAGAGATCGCTCCGGACGCCGCGGCGGTCCACGGGGTTTTGGCCCGCGCGCTCGGCCGGGGGGCGCTGGTGGCGTTTGATTACGGTCACCCGGCGCGCATCCTCTATCACCCGTTCGCGCGCCCGGACGGAACGCTCGCCGTGCACATCGGCGGCCGGCGCGGCGGCGACCCGCTCGAAGACCCGGGAGAGAGGGACCTGACCGCGCATGTGAACTGGGACCTGCTGCTTTGCGCCGGCGAAGCCGAGGGGCTGCGCGTCGAGCGCCTGATGCGCCAGGGGCTCTTCCTGACGGAGATCGGCATCCTCGACTTCGCGGGCAGCGATGCGGAAAAGTGGCGGATTTTCCGCCTCATCGATCCAGAAGGGATGGGCGAAGAACTCTCGGTTCTCGTTCAGCGGCGGGGCATGGCTGCGGGCGGAGCGCGCGACTGACAAAGGGTTTTGCTTCGCTTCCCGCGTCCGATAGAATGCCGCGCCAGTGGGTCACTACTTCCCAATCTTAGTTTTCGCCCTGCTGGCGGCTGCGCTGCCTCTGGGCACCATCATCCTCGCTCGCGCCGTCCAATCCCGGCGGCCCAATCCGGCGAAGCTCGAGCCCTACGAGTGCGGGATCGAGGCCACCACGTCGGCGTTCGATACGCGCTTTTCGGTCCGCTATTTCCTGATCGCGGTCCTCTTCGTCGTTTTCGACGTCGAAACGATCTTCCTCTTCCCCTGGGCGATCAGTTTTCACAGGTTGGGACTCTTCGGCCTCGTCGAGATGCTGGTTTTCCTCGTGATTCTGGTGGTCGGCTACGTCTACTGCTGGAAGCGCAACGCCCTGGATTGGGCGTAAGGCCCGAAGGCAGAAGGCTTAAAAGCACCATGGGCCTGATCGACAACCGCTTCGAGGACAACGTCGTCACGACGACGGTCGACTCGG
>JANMBR010000137.1:0-2606 GCA_031360505.1 Acidobacteriota bacterium | reverse complement strand
GCCCCCGAACAGCGCAAGGGCGAGCTGCGCAAGCCCCAGCTCGCGGACCTGCGCGATTCGGGATCGATCGAGCAGGACGCCGACATGGTCGTCTTCCTCGGCGACCACATGACTTTCGCCAACTACGCCGGAGGCCCTCCGGCTCAGCCGGAGGGGCAGCCGTTCGAGAGCCCGCGCGGGCGACGATCGCCCTCGACGCCATCGCCTCGAACTATCGCCTCATCCGCGACCGAATCGGCCCGGACCGCGCGATCTACGCGGTGGTCAAGGCGGACGCGTACGGGCACGGTGCGACGGCGGTGGCGCGGCGGCTTTCGGCCGTGGGGGCCAACCGTTTTGCGGTGGCGAACACTCAGGAGGGCGTGGAACTGCGCCGGGCCGGAGTCCGAGGCGAAGTTCTCCTGCTCTCGCACGGCGAGCCTTCCGATCTGGCGCGCCTGCGGGCGTATGGTCTGACCCCCGCGCTCTACGACTTCGCCCAGGCACAGGCCTTCGCGCAGGCGTCGGCCGGACTCGCAGAGCCGCTGCGCGTTCACCTGGAGCTCGACACCGGCATGGGCCGCGCCGGGCTTACGCCCGAGGAGCTCGGCGCGATGATCGGGCTGCTCGAGGCGTCGCCGCAGCTCTGCCTCGCGGGCACGTTCGCGAACCTTTCGTGTGCCGATGATCCCGCCTCGCCGGAGACCGCCCGGCAGGTCGGTGCGCTCGCTGCCTGCGTGGAACGTCTGCGCGCGGCCGGAATCCCTCCGGGCACGGTGCATGCCGCCAATTCCGCGGGGATTCTCGGCCACGCGGGAGCGTGGCTCGACGCCGTACGGCCCGGTCTCGCGCTTTATGGCGTGCCGCCATCGCCCGCCTTCGACGACGCCGGGCTCCTCCCGGCAATGACGGTCGAGACGACGGTCGTTTCGGTGCGACGCATTCCCGCGGGCACGCCGCTCGGGTACGGCGGTCGGTTCGTCGCCCCGCGCGATACGACCGTCGCCGTGATCCCCATCGGGTATCACGACGGCTTTCGCCGCGCCTTTTCAGGAAAGGTCGGAGTCCTTCTGCGCGGCCGGCGCGCGCCGGTCGTCGGAGCGATCAGCATGGACGTCACCCTCGTGGACGCGACCGACTCGGGCGCGCAGCGCGGCGATCGCGTGGTGTGCCTCGGATCTCAGGGAGGTGAGACCTTGACGGCGGGGGACCTTGCCGCCGCTGCCGGAACGATCCCGTACGAGATCCTCTGCGGCATCGGCCCCCGGGTCGCCCGCGTCTACACGGGCGGGTCCTAGGGCATGGCCGCGAAAGCCACGACCGTATTTGCCTGCCAGTCCTGCGGCTGTGCGTCGCCGAAATGGCTCGGCCGCTGCCCGGAGTGCGGCGAGTGGAACTCGTTCGTCGAGGAGGTCCGCGCGGCGGCCGCGCGGGCGAAGCCGGGTGCGGCAGCGCCGCAGGCGGTGTCGATCGGGCAGATCGGGCTCGAGGAGCGGCCGCGGCTGTCCACTGGCCTGCCCGGGCTCGACCGCGTACTCGGAGGCGGCCTCGTGCCCGGCTCGGTCGTGCTGCTCGGCGGCGAGCCGGGGATCGGCAAGTCCACGCTGCTGCTGCAGGCGGGCCGGGGGCTCGCCGCGCAGTCGCGCGACGTGTTGTATGCCAGCGCGGAAGAGTCGGCGCCGCAGGTGCGCTTGCGCGGAGGTCGGCTGGGCATCCACGAAGAGAAGCTGCTCGTCCTCGCCGAGACGGACGTCTCACGAATCATCGCCGAGGCGCAGGCGCGATCGCCCGCGGTTGTCGTGATCGACTCCGTCCAGGCGGTTCGCGAGCCATCGTTGACTTCGGCGCCGGGCACCGTGTCCCAGGTCCGCGCCGCGGCGTCGGAGTTGACCCGCTACGCCAAGTCGCATGGAGTGCCGGTGCTTCTCGTCGGTCACGTGACGAAGGACGGGTCGCTGGCGGGCCCGAAGTCGCTCGAGCACCTCGTGGACGCCGTCGTGTCGATCGAGGGAGACCGCGGCTCGTCGCGGCGCCTGCTGCGGGCCACGAAGAATCGTTTCGGTCCGGTGGACGAGATCGCCCTCTACGAAATGACGGGAGAAGGCCTCTCCGAGCTTCCGAACGCCTCCGCGGCGCTGCTCGCGGAGCGCCGCCCGGGGCTGCCTGGCAGCGCCGTGACCGCGGCCCGCGAGGGCGCCCGGTCGGTGCTCGTCGAGATCCAGGCCCTCGTCGGCGGAGCCTCTGCCGGCTCTCCCCGGCGCGTGGCGATCGGCGTGGACGGCGGCCGCCTCGCGCTCCTGCTGGCGGTCCTGGAAGGCTCAGGCCTCGCACTGGCCGCTCGCGAGGTCTTCGTGTCGTGCACCGGCGGCCTCGAGGTCACCGAGCCGGCCGCGGACCTCGCGATCGTCGCGGCGCTCGTCTCGTCGGCCCGTTCGAAGCCGCTTCCCGACGGCAGCGTGTTCTTCGGCGAGATCGGACTGCTCGGAGAAGTGCGCCGCGTGCCCGCGGCGCCCTCGCGCCTCAAGGAGGCCGCGGCGCTCGGGTTCGGGAGGGTCTACCTGCCTTCGGGCAACGCCGGCGACGCGGCAGGATTTCCGGATCTCGTGTGCCGGCCGGTGGATCGGGTG
>JANMBR010000096.1:0-3558 GCA_031360505.1 Acidobacteriota bacterium | reverse complement strand
GATCTACGGACCTTAGGAAAGATATCCTCGGGGCGCGTGAACGCGCTCGCACTCGTCATCGTCGGCGCGGCTGCCGTCGCGATCCTCGTCGCGGTGGTGCCGCGCGCGTTGCTCGGCCGGGCGCAGGACCGACTGGCGAAGTCGTTGCTCGAACAAGGGCAGCCCCCTTTCCAACTCCTCACGCGCGCCGAGCTCTGCGCGGGCAAGTACCGGCGTCTTCCCGGAGTCCTCGGGCTCACCGGGGCCGGAGTCGAGTTTCGCGGCGTCTTCGGCGAGGCCGAGACAATCGCGACGCCGCGCATCCGGAAGATCGTGACGGGCACCCGGCTATCGAGCGGCCGCCGGCTGCTGCGCCGCGAAGCGCTCCGGCTCTCCCGCGCCGACGGCGACGACCTCGAGTTCGTGCTGACGCGCGACTCGGCCTCCGCGTGGCGCAGCCATCTGGGACTGTGGGCCATCGCAGAACGCAGGGCCGCGATGGACCTGGTGACGCCCGGCCGATAGGACCGCGCTTGCAGCACGACACTGCCCTCATCGCGATCCTGGCCGGCGGGTTGAGCCTCGCATTCATCCTCGGCTTCGTGGCCGTCCGCCTGAAGCTGCCGCCGCTCGTGGGTTACCTGGTGGCCGGCGTCGCGGTCGGGCCCTTCACGCCCGGGTTCGTCGCCGACGCGGGGCTTGCGTCGCAGCTGGCCGAGATCGGCGTGATCCTCCTGATGTTCGGCGTGGGCCTGCACTTCTCGCCGCGCGATCTCATGGCCGTGCGCCGCATCGCCGTGCCCGGCGCCCTATTCCAGATCGCGGCCGCCACGGCCCTCGGCGCCGCGGTGTCGCACCTGTGGGGCTGGTCCTGGGGGTCCGGGCTCGTCTTCGGCCTCTGCCTGTCGGTGGCGAGCACGGTGGTGCTCCTGCGCGCCCTCGAGGACCGCGGCGCGCTCGACTCCCGAGACGGGAAGATCGCCGTCGGGTGGCTGATCGTCGAGGACCTCTTCACGGTCCTCGTCCTCGTCTTGCTGCCCGCCCTCTCGGGCATCCTGGGCGGGACCGCTGCCGCAAGCGCCGGCTCGGGCTCCGGCCTCGCCGCGGCGATCGGTCTGACGCTCGCCAAGGTCGTCGCGTTTCTCGTACTCATGTTCGTCGTCGGACGGCGCGTCGTCCCCTGGCTGCTCGAGCGCGTGGCCCGTACGGGATCGCGCGAGCTCTTCACGCTCGCCGTGCTGGCCACGGCCCTCGGCGTGGCCGTCGGCGCGGCGGCGCTCTTCGGCGTCTCGTTCGCGCTCGGCGCCTTCTTCGCGGGCGTCGTCATCAGCGAGTCGGACCTGAGCCACAAGGCGGCGGCCGACGCGCTGCCGCTCCAGGATGCCTTCGCCGTCCTCTTCTTCGTGGCCGTTGGAATGCTCTTCGATCCGACGATCCTCGTGCGCCAGCCGCTCCAGGTGCTGGCCGTCGTCTTCATCGTCATGATCGGCAAGTCGCTCGCGGCGCTCGTCATCGTGCGCGCCTTCGGCCACCCGCTCCACACGTCCCTCACAATCTCCGCGAGCCTTGCCCAGATCGGGGAGTTTTCGTTCATCCTGGCCGCGCTCGCGATTTCGCTCGGCCTGCTGCCCCCGGAGGGCCAGAGCCTCATCGTTGCAGGCGCGCTTCTGTCGATCACCCTGAACGCGCTCGTCTTCAAGGCGATCCCGCCCATCGACCGATGGGTGCGCTCCCGGCCAGCCCTCGCTCGCCTGCTCGAGCCCCCCCCGGACCGCGTGCCCGGGCCGCCCGGCCTCCACGCCGAGCGCATGCGCGGCCACGCCGTCCTGGTCGGCCACGGGCGCGTGGGCAGACGCGTGGCGGACGCCCTGGCCGCGAGGAAGATCCCCTACCTCGTCGTCGAACAGGACCGCGGCGCCGCCCTCGCGCTGCGCGCACGGGGCCTGCCGGTCATCTACGGCGACGCCGCGCGCCCCGGAGTCCTCGAGCACGCCGGCCTGCGCGAGGCTCGCCTGCTCGTCGTCACCGCACCCGAGCCCTACCAGGCGCGGGCGATCATCGACCTCGCCCGCCGCATCCATCCCGCGATCGACATCGCCGTGCGCACCCACAGCGACGCCGAGCGCGTATACCTCGAAGCGCGCAAGGTCGGGAAAGCCGTCATGGGCGAGCACGAGCTGGCCGAAGCCATGGCGCGGTACGCGCTCGAGCGCTTCGGCGCGACGGAGTTCCCCCCGGCGCCCGCGACGACATAAGATCGGTCTGTTTGAAGGAGGTCCGCATGACCAAGGCTTGGGTTCTCCTCCGGTGCCTCTCGGTCGCCGCCGTCCTGACACTGCTCGCCGTCGAATCCGCGACGGCCCAGATCTCGCCGGCACCCATCCCCCCGCAGACGATCCCGGTGAACGTCGCGGCCGCCGCGGCAAGCAGCCCCGAGTACGGAACGACGGCCCTGACCTATGAACAGGTGGCGGGAGCGGCATTCTGGCCGTTCGTCTCCTCCTCCGACTACAGCCTGTCGAGCGTCAACACGGGCCAGGTGCTTCGCACCTCGACCAACCCCGGCCAGTATTTCGCCGCCGCCGTCCGCATTCCCTCCGGCGCGCTCCTGAAATATCTGGAGCTCGATGCGTGCGACAACACGGGTGCGACCGGATATGTCCAGGCCTCGCTCATCGAAAGCGACCGGCTCGGCAACGTGACCAATTCCGCCACGTTCATGCTGAGCGACGGGACCGGTTGCAAGTTCTTCACGCAGGACCTGACGTCGCTCAACATGGTGGCGAACAATCTGACGAAGCACTACTGGCTGATCGCCTACATCAGCGCCGCGCAGGGCTTCCAGGTCGGGCTCGCGGGAATGGTCGTGGGCTACCAGCTCCAGGTCAGCCCCGCTCCGGCCGTCGCGACCTTCTTGGACGTCCCGACGAGCAACCCATTCTTCCAGTACGTCGAAGCACTGGCCGCATCGGGAATCACCGGCGGCTGCGGCGGCGGAAATTACTGCCCCAGCAATCCCGTCACGCGCGGCCAGATGGCGGTCTTCCTCGCCAAAGCGCTCGGCCTCCAGTTCCAGTAGCCGGAATCAGCGGTCAGCAACCGGATCCTGCCGCGCAGTCGAATCCGCCTCGCGGCGCGAATAGTCTCCCGACCGAAGGGAGGGAGGAGGTTCGCGCCGCGGGAGCGAGAGCGAGCGAAGCGAGCGGTAGCGACGTTTTGGCTGTGGGGGGTGGAATCGAACCACCAACCTTCCGGTTAACAGCCGGACGTTGTACCAATTCAACTACCCCACAACGGCTGCGATCATAGCTCCGGCAGAAACGGGATGACGCGCCTCGAGAGCGACTCGGGAATCGCGGTGAGGGCCTGGCGGATCTGCTCGGGCCTGTAGCGCTGCGAAAAGTGAGTGAGGACGAGGGCCTCGTTCTCGAAGAGGTGGGCCCGCTCGAGGATGTCGTCGAGATGGATGTGCGCGTACTCCCGGGCGCGGTCCTTGTCCTCGGGCAGCAGGAACGAGCATTCGAGTAGCAGGACTCGCGCGCGGTAGAGCTCGGGGCACGCGTCGAAGATCTCGTGGCC
>JANMBR010000090.1:0-1511 GCA_031360505.1 Acidobacteriota bacterium | reverse complement strand
GGCCGATCTCAAGAAGGCCATGGCCGAGGCCGCCACGCACCAGGGCGTCGAGGTGCGGGACGCCGTGCTCTCGGGGCACAAGGCCTGGGCCGTCACGGACCGCACCGGCATCAATCCGACGACCCTCGTGACCGTCATCGTGCTGCCCTCGCGCCTCGTGCTCGCGCAGGGCGCCAACGTGGACCGGGACGCGGCCCTGAAGCTCCTGACCTACGTGAATTTCGCTCAGGTCGCGGCGGCAAAGTGACGCCGGCACCGGTCGGGGTACGCCGGGCGCGCCGCGAGGACTGGCCGCGCATCGTCGAGCTGCACCGTGAGCTCGCCCGGTTCGAGAAGATGACGCCCCCGAGCGACGCCGAGTCGGAGCTCCTGGCGGCCGAGATCTTCGACGGCGATACACGGCGTGGCCGCGCGGGGCAGATCGAGGCCTTCGTCGCAGAGCTCGACGGGCGCATCGAGGGCATCGCGATCTTCTGGGAAGGCCTCGGCTCCTCCTTCCGCGTCCGGCCGTTCCTCTTCCTCGAGGACCTCGTCGTCGGCGAGGCCGCGCGCTCCCGCGGCGTGGGCGAGGCGCTCGTCGCGGCGATCGCCCGCGAAGGCGTCGCGCGCAAGGCCGTGCGCGTCGACTGGTTCGTGCTCGACTGGAACGAGGGCGCCATGCGCTTTTACAAGCGCCTTGGTGCCGCGCCTTCGCAGGAGTGGGTCCGGTACTGCCTCGAGGAAGAGGCGATGAGAAAGCTCGCCGCGTCCGCCGTCTAGCTCCGCCGCAGTACGAGCGCTCCGGCCGCGGCGATCAAGATCGCAAGCGCGGCGAGGAGGGCGGGCGAGAGCATCGGGACCGTTACGGCTACACCGCCACCGACGCGTTGATAGGTCCAGGTACCCTGCTCACCGATGGCGTGAAGGTAGGTTCCCGTCGAATCGACCACGAGACCTGTGAGACCGGCATACTGCGGAAGACCGTTGGTCAAGGGCGCCCACGACGCGCCGCCGTCTCCGCTGTGAGAGACAGCGGGTGGAAAGGGGGGAGGCTGCTCCGGAGGGGAAGGTGCGGGTTGCGCGGTCAGGTAAAGGTCGGCAGGAGATTCGAGATCGACGGCTACAGATGTCGGCAATCCCTGCGGGCCGGGGACAGTCAGGTCGGACCAGCGGTCGCCGGCGTCGAAACTGCGATACAAGTCGCCGCAGCAACCGGGAATCGCAAAGAGGATCCTTGAGCCGGGTCCCGCCAAAGCCATTCGCAATATGTTGTGTCCGTACCCGGGACGCGTCGTCTCGATCCAGCTGGCGCCCGCGTCGGAGCTGCGAAAAACCGTACCCCTGTCTGTTCCGACGAAGAGTTTGCGCGAATCGGCAGGGTCGATGACGAGGTCCATGGGGCCGCTGAGCTCATCCCCGGATCGGGCCCAGGTGGAACCTCCATCGTCCGAACGGAAGACCCCGAAGTCCTGCGAGACTGCGTACACGCGGCTCGCGACGGCAGGGTCGAAGCGCAGCGCGCCGACATAAAT
>JANMBR010000055.1:0-46720 GCA_031360505.1 Acidobacteriota bacterium | reverse complement strand
CGTCATCGAAGGCGTCGGCGGTTCCTTCCGCTCGCTCGTCGCCGACACGTCGCTCGCGCCTCCGATCATCCAGGGCGAGGGCGCCAAGGTCCAGAGCGACTGGCTGTTCTCCTTCCTCCAGGCGCCGAAGACCGGGCAGATCCGGCCGTGGCTCGAAGTCCACATGCCGACCTTCGGCTTCACGGACCAGGAGTTGAACGACCTGACGCGTTACTTTGCCTCGCTCGATCGCGCCGAGTATCCGTTCCTGATCGCGGACGACACGACGACCCCGGCGAGCTGGCAGGCGGGCAAGAAGGTCTTCGAGCTCCTGAAGTGCGCCCAGTGCCACCCGCGCTCACTCGAGGATTTCAATCGGCCCGGCGTGGATCGCGCCAGCCTCGCGCCGAACCTCCAGATGGCCGAGACGCGTTTGCGCCACAACTGGATCGACAGCTGGATCCTGCGACCCGATGAGTGGATGCCGGGAACCCGCATGCCGACCAACTTCCCGAAGAACGACGAGGGCCACCGCATCTCCCCGCTCGGAGCGCAGTTCGATCAGCCGAGCTTTGCCAAGGACCGCGAGGAATTCGCCCGGCTCTTCGGGGGCGACGCGCAGGCGAAGCAATTCCTTTCGAATCCCGAGGCCATTACGAAAGCTCTTCGCGACTACGTCTGGTCGATCGGCATCAACGGCGGCGCAGCGCCGGCTCCGTTGAAGCCCGCTGCGCCGGCGCAGTCGGCCGGAGATTTCGGCGCGGCGCCGCCGCCCCGCGCCGCGCCCGCCGGAACGCGCTGAGGCCGCCACGCCCCTCGACCAGGACGTCGTCCTCTTCTACGGGAGCCTGATCCTCTCGCTCGCGGCGGTCGTGTTGTTTCTGTTTCTGATGCGCAAACCGCGCGACCCGAATTCCTGATCGACCAACACCGTCACGGATGCGGGCGGCCGCAAGGGCCGCCCCTACGACACCGGGTCCTTTGGGGGGCCGTAGGGGCGGGGCCTGTCCCCGCCCGCATCCGCCCGTCGGGTTGTTCTTCCGAGCGGCGCGGCGTCAGTACTCGTCGTCGAGCAGGAAAAGATCGAGCATCTTCTCGCCCTTTTCCCACGCCTGCTTCCAGCGGGACTCGGGGCTCTCGAAGATCAGGACGTAGAGCGCATTGGTCCTGGAGTTGCCGATGGCGACCACGACCAGCATGAGCGGTGGATAGCCCTTCTCCACCTTCCGGATCCTGCCGCCGACGCCTTTCACGACGCCAGTCCCCGCCTCCCACGCCTCCACGAGCTCGTTTCCAGGGGCCTGCGCGTACTCGGCGAGCACTCCGACCGCCCGGTCCTGGGCCTTGTCCTGGCGAAGGTGGAAGACGTTCAGGGTCAGCCCGGTCTCGAACTCGCCCTTCGCGTCGATGCTTTCCTCCGATAGAAAGTAGGCGAGTGTCGCGCCATGGGTCTCCGCCTTGAAGTGCCAGCCGTTCGGCATGAGGAACGAAGCCTTGATCGCGTCGAGCTTCTTCCACGTGAAGCCCTCGGGGGCCGGCGGGGGATCCTGTGCCGCCAGGGTGGCGGCGATGAACGCGGGCAGGAATGCAAACCGTCGGTGGCGCCTGTTCATGCGGACCTTTCGTTTCGTCAGGATGCGAGGAGTTGCTCGATCCGGGCGCGGATGTCGGCGTTGGACCAGTCCACGGCCCCCTGGATGCGGAAAAGGACGCGACCCTTGTCGTTGATGACGTACGTCTCCGGGTACTGCGTGGTGCCGAACCGCTTCGCGGTCGCGGCTCCGGGGTCGAGGTAAACCGGGATCGCGCTCGGGTTCTTCGCCATGAACGCCTCGATCGTCTTCCAGTCCTTGTCCACCGAGATCGCGTACAGGGTGACGTCTTCGCGCGCGCGGTACTTGTCCCAGAAGCGCGAGAGGGCCGGGATCTCCTCGACGCAGGGCGGGCACCAGGTCGCCCAGAAGTGCACGATGAAGATCTTGCCCTTCTCCTTCGCGAGGTCGGTCTTCTTGCCGGCCCGGTCGAAGATGGGCAGCTCCGGCGCGGCCGAGAGGAACTGCAGCGAGCCCGTCGGCGATTCCGGCGGCACGAGTGACTTGATCCAGACCATGCCAACGGCGGCGAGGACGACGGCAAAGGTGATCGTGAGAAGGGATCGGGTATTCATGCGACTCGTTTCCTCCCCACCGAGCAAGCGTCTTGCACGGGGCAATCATGGCACCGGCAGAGGCTCGTGCGCGGCTGGCAGATGTCGAGGATGCCGATGCGGCAAAGCGCGTAGTCAAAGCGGACGGGGTCGCGGGGGTCGAAGCGCGCAAGCGAGGTCGTGATCTCGCGGGCCGCCTTCCAGTCCGCGGTCTTGCGGCTCGTCAAGCCCAGGCGCCGGGCGATGCGGTGGACATGCGTGTCGGTCGGAATGACCAGGCGATCGGTCGGGATGCCCGGCCACAGTCCGAGGTCCAGGGCGTCGCTGCGGACCATCCAGCGCATGTAGAGATTCCAGCGTTTGCAGGCGGAGCCGTCGGCCGGGTCGGGAAAGAAGAACCGGACGGGCGAGCGCTCGGGGATCCGCCGCGTGCCGAGGACGGGCCGGTAGTCGAACGCCTCGATGCGGGCGACGGCGCGCGAGACGAGGCCCGCCACGTCCTTGTCTTCGGGGCGCAGCTCCCGCTCGAAGAAGGCGCGCACCGATCCGGCCTGTGCCCGCGCGCGGGCGATCGCGTAGAGCAGGGCCGCGGCGTCGGCGGCTCCGTGGAAGCGGTGCCGGAACCCGGAAAGCGCGTCTTGCGCGAACGCCCGGAAGTCGACGATGCAATCGAGCGCCTGCGCCGGCCGCGGGCCGAGCGTGCCGAGCAGGCGACCGACGTTGTCCTGGATCGTGCGCACCTGGCCGTACGCGAACGCCGAAGCGATCCAGCCCGCAACCTCGCGGTCGCAGTCCGCCGCGTAACGCCGGGGGAAGACGATCGGGTCCGTTGCCGCGGTCTCGGCGCCGTACCTCCGGTACAGCGACTCGAGGCGTTCGCCGAGAACGAGCTCGGCGCGGGAGGGCGCGCGCATCCGAATTCCAATACTACCGCGCGGGCCGGTACAATCCCCGCGTGGGAAAGCTCCCGGCGCGAGAACGCGTGCTCATCGTCGGCGTGTCGCCGAAGGGCGTGCCGCGGGTCGTCGGGGAAGACCACCTGGACGAGCTCGAGCGGCTCGTGGACACCGCCGGGGGCAACGTGGTCGCCCGCTTCCTCAAGGAGCGGATCTCCCCCGATCCCAAGACCTACATCGGCAAGGGCGCGGTCGAAGAGGTAGGACAAGCTGCCAAGGCCGAGCGCGTGAAGCTGATCGTCTTCGACGACGAGCTCTCGCCCGGACAGGTGCGCAACCTCGAGAAGGCCTGGGGCGAAAACGTACGCGTCCTCGACCGGCCGGGCCTGATCCTCGACGTCTTCGCGCTGCACGCCCGTTCGCGGGAGGCGCGCACCCAGGTGGAGCTCGCGCAGCTGCAGTACCTGCTGCCGCGCCTGGCGGGCGGATACGGCCATCTATCGGGCCTGGGCGGCGGCATCGGCGGCCGGGGCGCTGGCGAACAGAAGCTCGAGCTCGACCGGCGCAAGATCCGCGATCGGATCGCGCGCCTGCGCAAGGACCTCTCGAAGATCGAGGTCGCACGCCTCGTGCGCCGCCGCGGGCGCCGCCGCCACTTCCAGGTGGCCATCGCCGGATACACGAACGCGGGCAAGACCACGCTCTTCAACCGCCTGACGCGAGACTCGGCGTATGCCGCAGACCGGCTCTTCGCGACGCTCGACGCGCGGGCCGCTCGGGCCGTTTCGTCGCGGATGGGCGAGGTGATTTTCGTGGACACCGTCGGGTTCGTCCGCAAGCTCCCGACATCTCTCGTCGCGTCGTTCCGGTCGACGCTGTCCGAGATCAAGGAAGCGGACCTCGTGCTCCACGTCCTCGACGCGTCTTCGGACCGCTCGCACGAAGAGGAACGGGTGGCGGTCGAGACCTTCGAGGAGCTCGGCGTGGCGCCCGAGCGCATCCTGGCCGTCTGGAACAAGGCCGACCTCTCCGCACTGCGGGGGCGGTTCGGGGGTCTGGCTGTGTCGGCGCTGACGGGGGCCGGCCTGGAAAGCCTCGAGGCCGAAATCCTGCGCCGACTCTCGCCGGAGTCGGGGCAGTTCCAGGTGCGGATTCCCTACACGAGCGCCCGGGCGATCGCGGCGGCGCGGGCGGCCTTCCGGGTGGTGGAGGAGCAGGACCGCGGAGACTCGCTCTGGATGCTCCTCGCGGGCGATCGGAAGAACCTGAGGACCATCGAGCGGTTCATGCAGGCGTGACCCGCCCCCGGGCTTCCTGGCCCTAAAAAACAAGGGGGGAACCGGCCGATTCCCCCCCTTCCGTCAGTGCCGGAACTCCCATGCCGACACCCTTCTTGATGTTTTTCATAATCAAATGTCGTACCAGCCCGGAGCCTGGCGGATTCCTTAGGAATCGCGCGTGTTTGCGCGGCGGGCCGTCAACGGCGGGCACGATTCAGTCTTCGGACCGACAATATTTGTCGCGATCCGAAGCCCCGCTGCCGGTAGAATTCGCCGCGATTCGGAAGGGGAGGCAGTGAAGCTCGTTCGCATTTCCGGCATCGTGGCATCCGCGGCGCTCTTCGCGCTGGCGGCGGGTTGCGGCTCGAAGTCCCAGAAGGCCGGCCACGGCGCCGAGAGCGCGACGCCTGCTCCCGCTGCGCCCACACCCGACACGACGCCGATCGAGGCGCTGCGGACGCCGGCAGGAATGGTGTTGAAGCTCGACGCGCCCACCCCGACTCCCGCTCCCGCCAAGTAGCCGCTTGTCGACTCGCGCCGCCCGGCGCACAATCGAGTCGATGAACGAGCTCGAGCTTCCGACGACAGAGAGCAGACCACAGACCAAAGATTCGTCGTCCGAGCCTTCCCGCGTCTGCCCCAACTGCGGCGCCCCGCTGCTCGAGCAGAAGTGCAAGCTGCTCTGCCCGAACCGCGAGTGCGGGTACTACATGAGCTGCTCGGACTTCTACTAGTCGCGGGCGTCGAGGACCTCTCGGACCTTCCGCGCGAGGCTCTCCGGCGTGAACGGTTTCTGCAGGAAGAAGGCCCCGTCGTCGAGCGCGCCCTGCGACGCCATGGACGCGTCGGTATAGCCCGAAACGTAGAGCACGCGTGTGCCCGGCCGCGTTTCGAGCAGGCGGCGCGCGAGCTCGGGGCCCGAGGCTCCCGGCATGATCACGTCGGTGAGCAGCAGATCGAGGCGCCCGGAGTGATTCGCGGCGATGGGCAGGGCTTCCTCGGCGCTCGCGGCCTGCAGCACGGTGTAGCCGCTCGACTCGAGGCAGCGCCGGGTCAGACCGCGAACGGCATCCTCGTCTTCGACGAGCAGGATGGTCTCCGAGCCCCGGCGGACCGCGACGGCTGGGACCGCGCTGGCCGCGGCCGCGTGCTCCGCCACCCTGGGCAGGTAGATCGCGAAAGTCGAGCCGCGGTTGGGCTCGCTTTGGACGACGATGTGCCCGCCACTCTGGCTGACGATTCCATAGACCGTCGCGAGTCCGAGCCCCGTGCCGTGCGGCTTCTCCTTGGTCGTGAAGAAGGGCTCGAAGATGCGCTTCTGCGTCTCCGGATCGATGCCGACGCCCGTGTCGGTGACGGAGATAACGACATAGCGTCCGGGCGCCACGCTGTGGTCGCGCGTGCTCGCGGCGGCAACGTCGACGTTCGACGTCCGCATGGTGAGGGCGCCGCCTTGCGGCATCGCGTCGCGGGCGTTGACCACGAGGTTGACGATCACTTGCTCGACCTGGCCCGGGTCGGCCCGCACGCTGTCGAGCTCGGGGTCGAGCTCGGTGACGAAATGGATGTGCTCGCCGATCAGTCGCGCGAGCATGCGGCTGGATTCGGCGATGAGCGAGTTCAGGTCGAGCACGCGGGGCTCGAAGACCTGCTTGCGGCTGAAGGCGAGCAGCTGACGGGTCAGGTTGGACGCGCGCTGCCCGGCCTTCTGGATCTCCGCGATGTCCTCGCGAATCGGGTCCTGGGCGGGAAGCTGCGAGAGGGCCATGTCGCTGTAACCGAGGACCGTCGTGAGCAGGTTGTTGAAGTCGTGCGCGATGCCCCCCGCGAGCTGGCCGATCCCCTCCATCTTCTGGGACTGGCGCAGCTGTTCCTCGAGCTGCCGGCGCTCGGTGATGTCCGAGACGGTGCCTTCCACGATGACCTCGCCGGCCTGCTCGTCGGCGAGCAGCGAGGCGTTCTGGAATGTCCAGGCGGTCCCGCCGTCCTTCCTGGACCCGCGCATCTCGTGGTTGGCGAGACTGCGCGCCTGGAGCAGCCGATCGAAGAAGTCCCGCCGCTGGTGTGCGTCGGGGTAGAGGACGGCCATGTCGCGGTCCACCAGCTCCTCCCGCGAGGCGTAGCCGAAGATGCGGGCCAGGGCGTCGTTGCATTCGAGGATGCGCCCGACGAGCGTCATGCGGTAGACGCCAGCCAGGTTGCGTTCGAAGAGGAGCCGGTACCGCTCCTCCGACTCGCGCATCGCCTCCTGGGCGCGCTTGCGCTCCAGCGCGACGGCGATGTGCTGGGAGACGAACATCAGGACTTCCTTCTCGGCTTGCCCGAACGTGAATCGCGGGTCGTAGCTCTGGACGACGAGCACGCCGAAAGTCTTTCCCCCGCGCTTCAACGGGACGCCGAGCCATGCCACCGACGGGGCTCCAACGAGTTCGAGTTCCCCGCGCCCGACCATTTCCTCGAAGTCCTCCGAAAGACTCAGGAGGGGCTCCCCGGTGCGCAGCACGTACGCGGTCAGGCCTCGGCCGGGGCGCATCGCGTCGAGGCGGCCGTCGACCTCGTCCACGCAGTAGGGAAATGCGATGACGTCCGCCCGGGCATCGTAGAGGGCGACATAGAAGTTCTTGGCGTACATCAGCTCGCCGACGATGCCGTGGATTGCCGCGTAGAATTCATTGATGTCCTCGGTCGCGCTCGTCGTTGCCGCGATCCGGTAGAGGGCCGACTGCAGCTTCTCGGCTCGTTTGCGCTCCGAGATGTCGATCACGCTGCCGCGGACGAGCCGCCGAGTGGCCGAGGGGAGCCGGGCCAGGCGCACTTCGCACGGGATGTCGCGCCCGAGGGCGTCGCGGTGAATCCACTCGAAAAGCGGCGTCTCGCCGTCGAGCGCCCGCCCGATGTTCTCGCCAATGGCGTCGGCCGAGCGGCGCCCATCCGGCTGCAGGGGAGCCGAGAGGGCGAGTGGGTCTTTCTCGAGGAAGTCCGCGCGGGAGAGGCCCCAGAGCCGGGTGGCGTTGTCGTTGGCTTCCACGAATCGCCCGGTGTCCACGTCGAAGACGACGATCGCCTCAGGGGCGTTCTCGACCTGTGTGCGGTAGCGGGCCTCGCTCTCCTTCAGGGCTTCCTCGACGCGCCGCCGGTCGGTGATGTCGATCAGCGATCCGATGTAGCCCTCGAATGCCCCCTCCGGAGTGAAGCGCGGGATCCCGGTGTCGAGCACCCAGCGGTATTCCCCGTCGCGCCGCCGCAGTCGGTACTCGACCTGGTAGGGACTCTCGGTCCGTTCGAACTTCTCGAAGCTGCGCGCGACCACGAGGTCGTCCGGGTGCACGCCGTCCATCCATCCGTCGCCGATTTCCTGCTCGAGGGCGCGCCCCGTAAAATCCAGCCACGGCTTGTTGAAGAACGTGCATTGCGCGCTCGCGTCGCTCAACCAGATCAGGACTGGCGCGGCGTCGGCCATCAGGCGGAAGCGGGCCTCGCTTTCCTTGAGGGCCTCGCCGGCGCGCAGGCGCTCGGTCAGGTCCGTCGAGACCCCGAGCACCTGGTGCGCCTGGCCGTCGTCGCCCACGACGGGTCGCTTGACCGTCTGCAGCCACCGGACCTTGCCGCTGGCGTCGGTGATCTTCTCCTCCGGGATCCAGAGTTCCTGGAGACTGTTCATGACCATGAGGTCGCCGCGCCGGAAGTGCTCGACCTCCTCCGGATTGCCGTTGAAGTCGGCATCCGTTTTTCCAATGAGATTCTCGACGGTCGTGCCGTAGGCGTCGGCCACCGCCTGGTTGACCAGCGTGAATCGGCCTTCGCGGTCCTTCGCGAAGACGAAGTTGGGATTGATGTCGATCACCTGCCGCAGGAACCTGCGCTCCTTGCGCAGCACCTGCTCGCCCTGGCGGCGCTCGGTGATGTCGATCGCGGTGCCCGCGTATCCCTCGAAGTCCCCGGACGCCGTGAACCGGGGGGTCGCGGTCTCGAGGACCCACCGGTACTGGCCGTCTGCGCGCTGCAGGCGATACTCGGTCTGAAAGCCGCGACGTGCGGTGAATGCGGCGTCGTAGACCGCGATGAAGCGGGCAAGCAGGTCGTCCGGGTGAATCCCGTCCCGCGAGCCGCGGCCGAGCTCCTGTTCGAGCGTGCGGCCGGTGAAGTCGAGCCAGGGCTTGTTGAAGTAGGTGGACATGCCGTCGGCGTCGTCCATCCAGATCATCACGGGCGCCGCGTCGGCCACGAGGCGGAACCGCTGCTCGCTTTCCCGCAGCGCTTGCTCGTTGCGGCGGCGCTCGGTGACGCTGCGGATGACTCCGATGACGCCGACGATGTCGCCGGCCGCGTTGCGGTGGGGGCCGTAGGTGCCGACCACCCAGCTGGACCGGCCGGTCTCCTCGATCTCGATGAACATGTCGCCCGAAGAAACGATCTGTCCTTCCAGCGCCGCCTGCAGCAGCTCGAGGCCGGGCCCGCGCAGGGTGGGGGACATGTCGAAAGCCCGCCCTCCGAGCGCCCTCTCGGCGGGAATCCCGGTGATCTCTTCCATGTAGCGATTCCAGACGATCCGGCGCATGGCGCGGTCGTAGACGACGATGCCTTCGCTCGCGCCCGAGATGATTTCCTCGCGGAACTGGTTGGACTCCTCGAGCTCCGCGCGCGCGCGCCGGCTCTCCGTGATGTCCTCGACGAGTCCCTCGTAGCCGAGCAGGCGCCCCAGTGGATCGCGCACCGCCCGGATGTTCTCGCGCACCCAGATGAGCTGGCCGCCGTAGCGTTTCCAGCTCACCTCGAGATCCCGGACTTCGCCGTCCTTGTCGAGCTGGCGGCGCATGCGGTCGTGCGCCTTGTGGTCGACGTAGAGGCTGCAGAGGTTCGCGGCCATCAGGATCTCGCGCGAGGGGTATCCCAGCATGCGCAGCAGCGCCGGGTTGGCGTCGAGGACCTGGCCGGTCGGCGTGGAGCGATAGAGGCCGACGGGCACGCCTTCGAAGAGGGTGCGGTAGCGCGTCTCGGCTTCGCGCCCGATGCGGCGGCGGCTCGCGTCCGCGAGGGCCGAGCGGATCGCGGGCACGAGACGCGGGAAGTGGTGGGGGTGCTTGAGCACGTAGTCGTCGAATCCCGCCTTCATCGCCGCGACGGCGAGCTCCTCGCTGCCGGTGGCCGTGCAGAGGAGGACGGGCAGATCCGGGTGCCGCTCGCGGACCTTGCCGAGCACGAGGAAGGCGTCGATCCAGCTCGGACGGTGGTCCGCGAGGATGACGTCGAAATCGGCGCGCTCGAGCGCGGCCGACAGCTCGGCCGGCTCCCGGACCTCCGCCACTTCGGAGTCCGGCAGGCCGTTCTTCAGCGACTCCGCGATCAAAGCCCGGTCGCGCGGGTTTTCGTCGATGACGAGAATCCGCAGAACCTCGCCCGGAGCGCCGGCGCGCGTGTTCGGACCGCGGGCCGGCGTGGAGTCGGATGCCATCTTTTGCAGGTGTCTGCCCGAGAATTATGCCCGAAAAGCGGCCCTTCCGCGACGCGGGAAGGGCCGTCCGCGCCCGAACGGCCGGATTTCTAGGGGCAGGACGTCGGAAAAGCGGTCGTGTCCTGGACGGGCTGGAAGGCGCTGCCCTGGGAGTTGTCCCTCGTGTAGACGACGCCGGTCTGCATGTCGGTGACGACCAGGTGCACCGCGACGTTCGTCAGTCCCGCGCCGAAGACCCAGTAGGAGTTGGTGAGGGCGCAGCCATCCAGGACCTTTGCGACGACCTCGATGTTGGCCGGATCGAAGAACCAGAAGTAGCCGGAGTCGGGGGTCAATTTCAGCCCGGTCCCGTGCCCGGACGTGCCGTCCAACTTCTCCCACCCGGCTGTGACCCGGAAGCGGCCGCCGTTCAAGCAGAGGGCCTCCGGTTCGGGCTCGCAGGGACCGGTCGCAACCAGCGGCAGCACGACGATCTTGCCGGTCATCGCGCCTTCGTGCGCCGAGCAGTAGTAGGAAAAATTTCCTTGCGTCGGGAAGGTGTGCGAGAACGTGAAGCCGGCGGCCTGGAGGCCGGACTCCCACGCCATGCTCGCGATGCATCCGGTGGCGTATCCGCCGCTCACGACGTAGCCGCCCCCGCCTCCGCCCCCGGTGGGGCAGACTCCCGAGGTGACGCTGTGATTCATCGTTCCTTCCCATTCCCACTTGACCGTGTCGCCGGCGGAGATCGTCGTCACGTTCGTTGCGCTCGCCTCGTCGACGAACTTCGTCCCGCCCCGGCCGACATGGACCACGTGCTCGGCCGCCCCGAGCGCCGTCGGTCCGAAAGAGACGGAAAGGGCGGCGGCCCCGAGGATCGGGGCCCACCGCGAAGATCCGTTGCGCCGCGTCAGTCTGATGGAAGCCTCCGGGCTCGCTGTTTGCCGGTTACGGGCACGAAGTCGGGAATGCGCCCGTGTCCTGGATCGGAACGAAGGCAAGGCCCTGCGGATTGTTGTTCGTGTACACGGCGCCGGTCTGCGTGTCGGTGACCGTCAGCGCAACGCTGACGTTCGTCAGCCCCGCTGCGAAGACCCAGTAGGCATCGTTGATGGCGCACCCGTTCAGGACCTTGATGACGACCTCGACGTTGTCGGCGTTGAAGAACCAGAAGTAGCCGGAGTCGGCCGTGAGTCCGACGCCGTTGCCGGTGCCCACCGTCCCGTCCGGCGTCTCAAATCCAGCGGTCACCGCGAACCGGCCGTTGTTCAGGCAGAGCTGCTTCGGGTTGACCGTGCAGGGCAAGGGGCCGCCGTTGGAGGCGGTGATCGACTTCGTCGTCGTTCCGCTGCCCGAGGCATTGGTGGCCGTCAACGAGACGGTGTAGGTCCCGGCCGAGAGGAACGTATGGTTCGGGTTCTGCGCGGTCGAGGTGTTGGACGTGCCCGAGGCCGGGTCGCCGAAGTTCCAGAGCCAGGAAGTGGGCGATCCGTTGGACGTGTCCGTGAAGGCGACCTGCGTCCCGATGGTCGGCGCCGAGGGTTGGAAGATGAAGTTCGCGGTCGGCGCCGGCTGGCCCGCCTGAACCATGATCGTTCCCTGCATCATCGCGTCATGCACCTCGCAGAAGTAGTTGAAGGACCCCGCCGCGGCGAACGTGCGCGAAAAGGTCCCGCTGCTCTTGATACTCGAGTCCCACAGGCCGTCCGGGACGCAATTGGACCCGCCGCAGGCGCCCGAGGTGGTGGAGTGGGTCCCGCCCCCCCACACCCAGTTCACCGTGTCGCCGGCATTGATCGTCGTCGTGCTGTTGCCGCTGGAAGCGTCGGTGAACTTGAAGTTGCTGATGGTCACCGTCCGCGTCGCTGCCTGCGCCGGGGAAGCGAGGAGCGCCAGGGCAAGGACCGCGAGCGAGAGGACAGAAAGGCGGATGGAGGGGGAAACGAAAAAGCGCATCGGAGTCTCCTTTATGATGACCACGATGCGAGCCTATGGAACCCCGGGGCCGCCGACGCCGTCTTTTAGCGGCTCTTAATGCCGGGCTCTCCGGCCGAGAACCCGGGCGGGCGCTCGGTCGACACCTGGAAGGCCCGTTCGAGGGCGACGCCGGCCGCGCCGATCGTCCCCTCGTCGAACATGCGCCCGATCAAGCAGATCCCGTGCGGCGCGCGCCGTTTCGTGGCGAACTTCGGAAGTGGGTGTGCGGGGTCCGGCGCCCAGTCGCTGCGGGCCTCCCCGATCTCGACGAAGCCGGCGCGGACGACGAGCGCGGGGTGGCCGGTGAAGTTCGTGATCGTGAGGATCTCGTCGCGCAGGGCCGGAACGAGGAGCACGTCCACCTTCTCGAAGATGCGGACCATCTCCTGCGCGACGAGGCGGCGCAGGCGGTCCGACTGCACGAAATCCACGGCCGACAGGAAGCGCGACTGCCGGAAGAGGTTCGGCCAGGCATCCGGCACCTGCATCTTCAGGGCGTCCATGCCGTGCGAGAGCGTGAGCTCCTCGAATGCTGCCGCGGCCTCGGCGAAGAGGACGGTGTTGAGCGAGGCATAGGGCCAGTCGGGAAGGCTCACTTCGACCGGCACCATTCCGAGCCGGCGCGCCGTCTCGAGCGCCGCGCGATCCACCTCGGTCGCCGGGCTCTCATTCATCCACGCCGGAAGGAATCCAACTCGCAGTCCCTTCACGGACTTGTCCGCTTCGAAGTCGAGGTGGCTCGGCACGCTCGAGAGATCTCCGGGGTCGGGGCCCGAGATGGCCGCGAGGACGAGCATCGAGTCCTCGACGCCGCGCGTCATCGGTCCCAGCTTGTCGAGGCTCCAGCAGAGCGTCATGGCGCCCGTGCGCGCGACCTTGCCGAAGGTCGGGCGCAGTCCCGTGACGCCGCAGCGCATCGCCGGGTCGACGATGCTTCCGCCCGTTTCGCTTCCGATCGAGAAGCCCACGAGCGCCGCGGACGTGGCCGCGCCCGGTCCCGCGCTGCTTCCGCCCGAGCCTTCCTCGAGGACCCAGGGGTTCATGGTCTGCCCGCCAAACCAGACGTCGTTCAACGCCAGAGAGCCGAGGGAGAGCTTGGCCATGAGCACGGCCCCGGCGCGCTGGAGCCGGTCGACGACGACGGAGTCCTTGTCCGGGACGCGGTTGCGGAAGGGCTCCGCGCCGTAGGTCGTCAGGACGCCTTTCGTGTCGAGCAGGTCCTTGACGCCGAACGGGATGCCGTGGAGCGGGCCGCGGTACTTGCCGGCCGCGATCTCGGCGTCGGCCCGCTTCGCCTGGGCGAGCGCCGTCTCGGTCGTGAGCGTGATGATGCAGCGCAGCTTCGCGTCGAAGCGCGCGGCGCGGTCGAGGTAGATCCGCGTCAGGCGCTCGGACGTCAGCGCGCGCGACTGGATCCAGTGGGACAGCGACGTGACGGGCGCAAAGGCGATGTCCGCGTCGTTGCTCGGCAGCGGCCCCGGCAGCGCGGCGCTCGGGACGAAGCGGTCGTGGGCCGGGCCGGCGGCGACGCCCGGGATCGTCGGGTTCCAGATCGTCGCCGGGGAGAGCGTCGTTTCGAGCGCGAGCTTGCGCGGTCCCGTGCGCCGCTCCATGGTGGAGGCCATCGAGCGCCGCCAGCTGTCGGCCAACTGCGCCTGCTCGGCCGCCGTCATCTCGACACGCGCCAGCTTCTGCGCCTCGGCGACGGTCGTCACGGTGATCTCGGGCCCAACGGGCGGCGCCGTGCCGAAGGCCGGTGGCGTGCCGGCGACGGGTGTGACCGGCGGATCCGGGGCGAGCTCGGCGATTGCCTTGCCGGCCGCGGCCGCTGCGACGAGTCCGGCGGTCGTGTGCGCGAGGAATTTTCGGCGGGATTGGGTCATGGGGCGCCCTCCCTGCCGCGATCCTATTCCGAAAGCGGGGCGGGGCGCTCAGTTGCCCTTGCCTTCGACGATCTGCCAGGCGGCCCCGGCGAAGTTCCGGACGGCTCGCCGCTGCTTCGGTAGGCTGGTGATAGAAGAAGGTTCGACGCAACCAACCAGGAGGCGAATCCATGGGCAGGATCACGACGAAAGACGGCACGGAGATCTACTACAAGGACTGGGGGACGGGGCAGCCCGTGGTGTTCAGCCACGGCTGGCCGCTTTCCGGGGACGCCTTCGAAGACCAGATGTTCTTCCTGGCCTCGCGTGGCTATCGCTGCATCGCCCATGACCGCCGCGGGCACGGCCGCTCGAGCCAGCCCTGGAACGGCAATGACCTGGACTCGTACGCCGATGATCTCGCCGCGCTCGTCGAACAGCTCGACCTGAAAGACGCGATCCACGTCGGTCACTCGACGGGCGGCGGAGAGGTCGCCCGTTACATCGGCCGCCACGGCACGAAGCGCGTGGCAAAGGCCGCGCTCATCAGCGCCATACCGCCGCTGATGCTGAAGACGGCCGCCAATCCCGGCGGCCTGCCGATCGACGCGTTCGACCAGATCCGCGCCGGCGTCATGGCCGACCGCTCGCAGTTCTGGAGGGACTTGAGCATGGCCTTCTACGGCTTCAACCGGCCGGGTGCGAAGGTTTCACAGGGCCTGCGCGACTCGTTCTGGCTGCAGGGGATGATGGCCGGTTTCCCCGCCTCGTACTTCTGCATCAAGGCCTTCTCGGAGACGGACCTGACGCAAGACCTCAAGAAGATCGATGTGCCGACGCTGATCCTCCACGGCGACGACGACCAGATCGTTCCGATCGGCGCCTCGGCGCTGCTCTCGTCCAGGCTCGTCAAGGGCGCGACGCTCAAGGTCTACCCGGGGCTGCCGCATGGCATGTGCTCGACGCACAAGGACCAGATCAACGCCGACCTGCTCGCGTTCGTCAAAGGCTGAGGAGGCTCCATGCACCGCATCCTGAAGTCGCGTCTTTCTCTGCTCGGCCTCGTGTGCGCTTTCGCGGCGCTGCCCGTCGCGGCGCGCGCCGACGCGGCCGACAAGGCCATCGCCTCTCTCACGAAGGACGTCGGGGGAACGAAGCTGCACTACCTGAGCGCCGGCCGCGGGCCGACGGTGATCCTCCTGCACGGCTACGCAGAGACCTCGCGCATGTGGAGGCCACTGGATCCTGGAAGAACAGCCAAAGGAGACGACGGCCGCGCTGGTGAAGTTTCTTTGAGCCGGACCAGGGGAAGATCATGGCGACTCGTCCTTCGCGAGGAGCGCAACTTCGTGAAAGTCGTCGACGGCACGTTCGGCATTCCTTCGGCACACAGGACGCCCGATGTCGACGCAGGCTGAGAAGGGGAGCGTCTTTCGCGAGCTCCATGAACGCGATGGAGCGTTCATCATCCCGAATCCCTGGGACGTGGGCACGGCGCGGCTGCTGGCGCATCTCGGCTTCGAGGCGCTCGCGACGACGAGCGCCGGGTACGCGTTCTCGGTCGGGCAGCGGGACAACACGATCGGCCGCGACCGGATGCTGGCGCACGTGGCCTCGATCGCGTCGGCCACCGATCTGCCCGTCAGCGCCGATCTCGAGAACGGTTTTGGAGATGCTCCGGAGACGGTCGCCCAGACCATCCGGCTCGCGGCGGCGGCCGGGCTCGTCGGCGGCTCGATCGAGGATTCCACGGGGCGCCCGGGGGAGCCGCTGTATGAGCTCGGGCGAGCGTGCGAGCGGATTCGCGCGGCGGCACAGGCGGTTCGCGCGCTTCCCTTTGCTTTCACGCTGACCGCCCGGGCGGAAAACTTTCTGGTCGGCCGGCCGGATCTGGCAGACACGATCCGGCGGCTCCAGGGCTACCAGGAGGCGGGCGCGGACGTTCTCTACGCGCCGGGCCTCACGAGCAAGGACGACATCGCCGCGGTGGTGCGCTGCGTGGATCGCCCGGTGAACGTCCTGATGGGACTGCAGGGCGTGTCCCTGAGTCGGGCGGACCTTTCGGAGATGGGGGTCAAACGCATCAGCGTCGGCGGTGCGCTTTGCAGGGCCGCCCTCGGCGCGTTTCTTCGCGCCGCCCGGGAGATGCGCGAGCACGGCACCTTCTCGTTCGCGGATGAGGCCGTGAGCTTTCGGGACGTGAGCGCGATGTTCCAGGCGGTCTAAGCCCCGAATTGCCTGAGGTGGTGGTCGAGGTGTTTGTACATCATGACGCCCCACTCGTCGCCGGAGATCTGCCGAGGAAGGAGTGCACTTGCTTCCCGGCCTCGGAGGCTCCACCCGCGCTGAACCGCGTGACGAGGTCGACCAATCGCTGCTTCTCCCGGGCGAAGTCCCGAGCGTCAGTCACGACGAACGTCGGGTCCGTCGGCGAGTTCCTGCCGAAGGGCTTGTATGGCCTCGGCGTCCCGGAGTCATTCGCGTCAGCGCCCGAGCTCACTCGTATGCGGAATCATGGTCGGGGTGAAGAGACAGGATCCGCAGCCAATCGTCCTGTCGGTACGCGAGAGCTCGCAAAGCCTTTCCCATTCGGAACGTGTAGAGCCGCCCTCCGTGAGGTCCGACCTGCGAAGCAATCGCCTCCCACTTGAGGCCGGGGTCTTTGTACATTTGTTCCCAGGTCATCTGAGACAGTTTGCCGAGTGACGTCAGGGCCTGGCGCTGATCGTCTTTGGCCAGCGTGAAGAGGTTTCGGAGGAACACCAGGTTGTTCAGATCCAGCCTGACAGTGGCAGGCTGTTTCGTCACCGACCCAGCCGCCGCGATAGTTTCTTCAAGTCGGTGGCGCGGGGAGGATGCTTTTCGGCCCACGCGATCGCCTCATCCAGATCGGCCTTGACGCGGGGCTGATGCAGCCAGCGTTCGCTGTCCGGAATGAAGTCGCCGAGCTTCACCACCCACACCCCGCGCTCCACCTCGTCGATGAGGACGTGCCTGCCGGCGTATTCTTTGCCAAGCGCGATCTGGCCGCTGGAGCCGATGGTCTTAACGGTAGGCATGCTCTCCTGCTTTCATGCCGCATGATGGCACGAAAACGGTCGTCCGACAAGGAGCGAGCGTCCGCTGCGGGCGGTCAGGGTCCCGGGGCCGTGTCGCAGCGGACCCGAATCAGGACGGAGTCGAATTGCTCGCGCGAGAATCGCGCTCCGCCTTCCGCCAGTGCGTTGGCCGCGCCGGCGGCGACCCCCCAGCGCAGGGCCTCGGGTCTGTCGCGCCCCGCGGCAAGCGCCGCCACGAGTCCTGCGAGGAACGAATCCCCGCTTGCCACCGCGCTGGCGGTTTCGAGCGGCGGGGACGTGGCGTGCCAGCAACCCTCTGCCGCCGCGAGCACTGCGCCTTCGGCCCCGAGTGTCAGCACGACGGCCGTCATCCCGCGCCCGAGCAGCTGCCGTGCGGCAGCGCCGCACGCCGCCACGCCGTCCAGAGGCCGGCCCAGCAGTTCCTCGGCTTCCTCGCGGTTGATCTTCAGCCGCACGCCGCCGACGGAGAGAACCGCGGCCAGTGCCGGGCCGCTCGAGTCCACCCAAGGCGCCCGCCCCGACTCCACCAGGGATCTGCAGAGCTGTGCCAATCCCTCGACGGGGACGCCCGAAGGCAGGCTACCGCTCAGGCAGATTTCCCGCGCGCGTGCCGCGTCGGCGAGGATATCGGTGCGCAGTCGTCCCCAGTCGCCGGCGGACATCTGCGGCCCGGCCTCGTTGATGACCGTGGTCCGCCGCGCTACGGGGTCGACGAGGATCGTGCAGCTGCGAGTCTCGACCTCGCACCACGTCCAGGCGGCGTCGAGGCCTTCGGCCGCCGCCAGGTCGGCGAGAATCCGTCCGCTTGCCCCTCCGAGCGGGCCCATGCACCGTGCCTCGGTCCCAAGCGTCGAGAGCGCACGGGCCACGTTGACGCCCTTTCCTCCCGCCTCGACGCGCGCCGCGGGAGCCCGCATCACCCCTCCCAAACGGAGATCCGGAACCGTCAGGGTTCGATCGAGCGCAGGATTGGGTGTCACGCAGACGATCTCGCCGCTCGCCGGGCCGAACATCAGGCGCCCCCGCCGTACGCCGTCAATAGCGTGAGAACCACCGCGGATCGACCTCCGGAGCGCAGTAGAGCGCCGACCATGGACGCGCCAACTCGACGCAGTGCGCGGTGACCAATGCCATTCGCCGGCGCGCTTCACCGCGCAGGAAGGCGGAGCGTTGCTCGCCCGCCAGACGCGTGGCCTCGTTCCAGACCGCCCGTCCCACGGCCACGCCCGAGGCCCCGGCGCGGCAGGAGACGTCGGTCTGGCGCAGAAAGGTCTCGAAGTCGACTGCAGCCGAGAGAAGAATCCACGGCGCGCTGCTCGCGGCGGTGAGTTCCTGACACGCCGCGAGCCACTCGACCTCGTCCGCAGAGGCGACCGGAAATTCGGACTTGAGCACGTCCACCCCGGGCCCCACCAGCCGGCGAGCCGTTTCGATGATCACCCGGCGTCGCGCCTCGACCGACATCTGGCCGGTGCCGGGATCGGGGTTGTACACCAGCGGCTCGAGCACGAGCAGCAGGTCTTCGCGCGCGCACTCCCGGGCGACCTCTTGCACGAGCTCTTCGATTTGCCGCGCCCGGGATGACGCCGGATGGTAGTAGACGAGCAGCTTGGCCGCGCTCGCCCCCATGCGCTTGGCCTTGCCGACGCTCCAGCCGGACAAGATGTGACTTTCGCGAGCGTGTGGGTCGGGACCGTATCCGGTCTCTTCCAGAGCAACGATGAGGCCGCGATCGCCGGGCAGGGCGCCGCTCGCGATGCACTGCGCCGCGCCGAACTCCGGATCCAGGAGCACCGCCGTCGAGGCCTCGGCCAGCGCCGCCAGGGCTTCGCGCTTGAACGCCGTGAGCTCGCCGTCGCCGACCTGTGCGGGGGCCTCCGACCGCAGCGCTTTGCGCAGGTTGTTGCGGTGGTCGAGCGCCAGCAGCGACAGCGTATCGCCCCTGTCGGAGCACTGGCGCAGCCCGCGCAGCTTGCCGATCGACAACTCGCGCACGGGCACCTTCACGCCATCAGGAAAAACGCCACGGCCGCCAGGGCCATGCCGAAAGCGACGATTCGATGCGGAAAGGTGCGGTAGATGAGCAGCGAGAGCGCGACCGTGATCGCCGGCGCAAGGGCGTTGATCAGGGGGCTGACGATGATCGCCTTGCCGTAGCGAAAGGCGTAGACCATGGTCAGCGCGCCGATCGAGTTCAGGGACTGGATGGCCGCGGCCATCGCCGGCACGCGCGGCCCCCAGCGGATTGGTTTCTTGAAGTCGGTCATCCACATCGCCACGGGCGCCAGGGCGAGTGCGGTGGCCGTCATGTAGAAGAAGATGCTCTCGCTGCGCATGGTCTGGTTGGCGAAGCGCAGCACGTAGGCCTGGATTCCCCAGGCGAAGCAGACCGCGAGCGCCTCCCAGAACCACAAGCGGCCCCGGCCCGCGGACGAATCGCCCGGAGGCTGGTAGGAGAGCAGCGGCACCGCGACGAGCGCCAGGACGATCCCCGTCCACGCGCGCGGCGTCGTCGATTCGCCGAGCAGCCCCGTCGCCATGATCACGCTGATGGCCGGCGAGAGCGACACGATGGGAAAGACGAGATACGCCGGGCCACGGCGCAGCGCGTCGAAGAGGGCGAGCTGGCCTCCCGCGCCGAGCAACCCGGCGGCCGCGCCGAGCGCCACCGAGCGAGCGTCCGCCTCGAGCTTCCAACCGACGAGGTACAGCGCCACGAGGGCGCACGGAATCATCGTGAGCGACCAGACGACATAGCCGAGCGTCGCCGGAAAGCCGCGCTTTTCGGGAAGCTCGATCAGTGCTCCCCAGACGCCCCAGAAGAGCGTGGTCACGATCGCGTACGCCAGCCAGTGTTCCATTTCGTGAAATCTCCATTTCGCGGCTCTGCCCGCGCCGAACCGTCACGGCCTCAGACGAGAATCACCTCGACACCGCGGGCACGCAGCTCCCCGACGATCTCGGGGCTCGCCGAGTCGTCGGTGATGAGCTTGTGGAGCTTCTCGACCCCGGCGATCACCGACAGGCTGCGGCGATGGAACTTCGAAGCATCCGCGACCGCCACGACCTCCTGCGATACCTCGATCATCAGGGCGTTCAACTGGGCCTCGAGAACGTCGGGCGTCATCAGACCGATTTCGGGATCGAGGCTGTCGACGCCGAGGAACAGCCGATCCGCGTGCAACCCGCGCAACACCTGCTCGGCCTGAGGTCCGACGAGCGAGGACGAGACCTGCCGCAGCAGGCCGCCGATCATGATGAGACGAACGTGCGCCAGGGTGGCGAGGCTGGTGGCGACATTCAGCGCATTGGTGATCACGGTGAGCGAGCGCAGCGGCATGCGACGGATCTCGCCGGCAATCTCCGCCGTCGTCGTTCCCGAGTCGAGAATGATCGTTTCGCCGTCGCGGATCAGGCGCGCCGCCGCCTTTGCAATGCGCACTTTTTCGGCCCGGCGCAGGTTCCGCTTCAGCGACAGCGGCACGTCCCCGGCCGCCGCCGGGCGCAGCGCCCCGCCGTGCGAACGCAGCACGCCGCCGGCCTCGGCGAGCGCGTCGAGATCGCCGCGGATCGTCACCGCGGAGACCCCGAAGTGGGTGGCAAGCTCCCGAACCGTCGCGCGCTCGCGCGCCGCGACGAAGTCCTTGATCTGGCGGTGGCGTTCCTCGAGAAACAGCCGCGGCGGCTGACCGGGCGTGTCGCGCCCGCGGTGAGTTGAGCGCTCCATTACCGAGTTTTCTTTGATTTCATACACTTGCACATGCTTGTCCTTCATTCTAGACTCTCACCGGATTGCTTGTCGAGTGCGGGGCGCGCGGAGGGATTCTGGAGAACGCTTCTCGCCTGGGCCAGGCTGGATTTGCCTCCAAGGCGGCGCAGACAGGCGCCGACGAGCTCGAGGCCTGGCTCGGGAGGCTCGCGGAGGCGCCCGTGTTCGCCCCCATGCTCGAGGTGCCATGGGCCGTTCAGTGCGAGCGCGGGTACGGCCACACGCTGCGTGAGATCTGCCAGCAGCCGCTGACCTGGCCGGGGACCGCGGCCACGATGGCCGCGGCCGCCGATCGGATCCAGGCGGCCCTCGTGACCGGTGGGATCCGGGACCGTTCCGGCGGTCTCGTGCTGACGGGTTCCGGCAGCTCCTTCTTCGCCTGCGAGTGCGCGGCCGTGCCCCTCCAGGAGTCGCTCGGCGTGACGGCCCGCGCCGCCCCGGCCGGTTTGATCCTGACCCATCCACGCGGGGTACTGCCTCCTTCGGCAGGGTATCTGGCGGTCTCGCTGGCCCGATCCGGCGACAGCCCCGAGAGCGGTGCCGTCGTCGACCGGCTCCTCGGCGAGCGACGCGCCACGCAACTCTTGATCACCTGCAATCGGGACGGCGCGCTGGCGCAGCGCTATGGCTCGACGCCGCGCGTCGAGACGATCGTGCTCGCTCCGGAGACCAACGACCAGAGCCTGGTGATGACCAGCAGCTTCACGAACCTCGTGCTCGCCGCGTGGTCGCTGGCCGACCAGGGCGAGCTCTCTCTGCAGGGCGCGGCGAGATTGGCCGGCGCCGCCCGCGCGCTGCTCGCCGAGCGCGCCGGCGACATCGCGACCCTGGCGCGGCGAACGTACCCGAGCGTCGTGTACCTGGGCAGTGGCGGCCGCCTGGGTGCGGCGCACGAGTCGGCCCTCAAGATGCTGGAGTCCAACGGCGGCAGAGTGGTAACGCTCGTCGATTCATTCCTGGGTCTTCGCCATGGACCGATGGCCGCGGTCGGCGAGCAGAGCCTCGTCGTCGCGTTTCTCTCCTCCGACCCGGTCGTCCGCGCCTATGAACGAGACGTCCTCCTGGAGCTCCAGCGCAAGGGGCTCGGCCGTTGGCGCCTCGTCGTGGGCGAGCGAATTCCTCTGGAGCTGACGCCCGGGCCCGAGGACGTGCGGCTCGAAGTCAGCGGCGGGAATCGACCGTTTCGCGATGCGGAGCTCGCACTGCTCGACGTCGTGGCCGGCCAGTTGCTCGCCTTTTTTCGCTGCCTCCACGGAGGCGGCCGACCCGACTCCCCGTCCGCGGGCGTCATCCGGCGGGTCGTCGAGGGATTTCCGATCCATGCCAACGAGTAACCGCGGCAAGCGCGTGCTGGTGGTCGGGGAGATCAACGTCGATCTCATCTGCCAGGGGTATCACTCCTTTCCGACTCCGGGGCGCGAAGTTCTCGTCGACGATTTTCAGATGGTCCTCGGCAGCGCCTCGGCCATCTGCGCCATGGGGCTCGCACGGCTCGGCACGCCGGTGACCTTCTTCGGCAAGGTCGGCGACGACCCGACGGGACACTTTTGCCTGAACGCGATGCGCGAGCGGGGAATCGATCTGGCTTCCGTGGTCATGGATCCCGCGCTGAAGACGGGAGTGACGGTGGCCATCACGTCGCCCGTGGATCGCGCCCTGGTGTCGTTTCTCGGGTCCATTGCAGCACTCTGCGAGAAGGACGTTCCGCGAGCGCTCTTCCAGGCGGCCGATCACCTCCACGTCTCCTCCTACTACCTCCAGGAGGCGCTGCGCCCCGGCGTCGCCACGCTCTTTCGGGAAGCGCGCGCGGCGGGCTTGACGACTTCGCTCGACCCGGGCTTCGACCCCAGTGAGCGCTGGGAGTCGGACATGCTCGAGACGCTGCGTCACACCGACGTCTTCTTCCCCAATGAAGTCGAGCTCCGCGCGCTCACCCGGCGCGACGATCCCGAGGAGGCCGTGCGGTCGCTCCAGCACGGCTCGACCCGCGTCGTCGCGAAGCTCGGCGCCGCGGGAGCGATGGCCCTGGACGACGAGGGCGGGCTCATTCACGTTCCCGCCCCGGCGATCGAGGTGCTCGACACGACGGGCGCGGGCGACTCGTTCGACGCGGGATTTCTCCATGCCTGGCTGGGCGGCGCCGGGCTTGCCGAGAGCCTGCGGCTCGGCACTGCTTGCGGCGCCCTCTCGACGCGCGGCCTCGGCGGCACGGCGAGGCAGGCGGATCTGGCCGAAGCCCGAGCATTGCTGGCGGCGCAGGGATGAGCGCCGCAGCCCTGGCGCTCCTCCTGGTCTTGAACGCCGCGGGCCCGCAGCCCACTCCGTCTCCGGCTCCTGCGCTCACGAGCACCGACGACGAAGAGTCCGGACCGCAGGACCTGCCGGCCGGCGACTGCTTCTCGCCCGGGCAGGCCGAAAGCCGCCTCGTCGTTCCACGGACCCGCATCGAGCGCTTCTCCGTTCCGGTCGTCGACATCCACAGCCACGCGTACGCCGAAACGCGCGAGCAGATTGCCGCGTGGGTCGCGCTGATGGACCGCGTCGGCGTTGCCGAGTCGCTCATCCTGACGGGGGAGACGGGAGCGAAGTTCCGTGCGCTCGTGGGCCTTTACGCGGGCGCTCATCCGGGCCGCTTCGCGATGGCCGCCGGCATGGAACAGGGCGTCGAGGAGGCTGACTACGGGGAGCGCCTGCGCCGCGCGGTCCGCGCCGACGTCGCGGCCGGCGCGGTCGCCCTCGGAGAGCTGACCGACAAGGGTCGCGGGCTCGTCCGCGTTGGCGAACGCCCCTACTTCATCGACGACCCGCGCTTCGACCCGCTCTGGGACGAAGCGGGCCGCGTCGGGATTCCCGTGTTCGTCCACATTGGCGAGCCGGCGGCCTTCTACGACGCCGCCGACGGAAAGAACGAGCTGCGCCGCTCGGCCAACTGGTCGCTGCACCACAAGGGGACGCCCGGGTTCGCCGCCATGATCGAGAAGTTCGAGCGCGTGCTCTCACGCTTTCCCGGCACGCGTTTCGTCGCGGTGCACGCTTTCAATCTCGCCAACGATCTCGGGCAAGTCGGGCGCCTGCTCGATCGTCATCCGAACGTCCAGGTCGACTTCGCGGCGCGCATGTGGGAACTCGCGCGACAGCCGTTTTCGGCCCGACGCTTCTTCAACGCCTACCCGAACCGGATTCTGTTCGGAACGGACAACGACCCCGTCTTCGGCATGTACGCCGCGCATGTCCGCCAGCTCGAGACCGAAGACGAGTGGTTCTGGCCCGCCGACGCCGAGTGGTGGCGCGGCTACGGTATGAATCTTCCGCCGGCGACGCTGCGGCGGATCTACGTCGAGAATGCGGACGTGCTTCTGCGCCGGGGGCAGGCCCCCTGAACCGGCGACTCTTCCTGAAGGTCGGAGCGGCGGGAGTCGGAGCCGCGGCCGCTCCGCGCGCGGCGTCGGCGTTCGTGCCCGCGCACCGCTGGGACGGTTATGACTGGGGCACGGCGCCGTTCGTCCATGACCGCCTGAACCAGGGTCCCTTCCCGCAGTACCCGCCGGAGCAGGTGCTCCCCGGCTCCGACGTCGTCATGGCCACGACTCCTTCGCGCGATGTCGTGCCGGGGTACGGGATGGGGCTCGTCACCTACGTCACCGGGGACTACGGCGCCGAGACTTTCCGCGGCCTGGACATGGAGCGGACGATCGAGGAGTTGGTCCGATTGCCGATCGGCCAGAAGCTCTATCTCCGGCCCACCTGGCGCGAGTTGCAGAAGCGGCCCGGCCGTCTCGACCCGGAGGAGTACTGGAAGGTGACCTTTGCCCTGGCCCGCCAGTACGGCAAGCGGGTCGGCTTTCGGGTGATGATGAGCTGTCCCGACATGCGGGCGCCGGCGCTGCCGGATTTCGTTCTCGAGCGCGTCCCCATGGTTCGGCTGCAGGGCGAGTGGAAGAGGAAGGGTCGCGAGGCCGCCTTTTACGAGGAGCCGCGCTACGACCACCCCTACTTCCAGGAGGCGTTCCGGGAACTGAACGCCCTGCTCGCCGCCGAGCTCGACGGCAGCCCGCTCATCGAGTACTTCGACACCTTCATGTACGGCTTCTGGGGCGAGGGGCACACCTGGCCGTTGACGAATCATCCCTTTCCGGATGATGCCGCCGCGGAGCGCACTTTCGTGCGCATGTTCGAGGTCCAGCTCGAGCACTGGAAGAAAACGCCGCTGACCACGAACACCCAGCCCGACTGGAGCCGCGTCGGAAACTCGGAGCTCGTGGATCGCTCGGTCCGCAGCCACAACTGGCTTCGCACCGACACCGTCTTCATCGAGAACGAGCAGATCGAGGCGCTCAGCAACCGGCCCCCCTGGATTGCGGCGATCCTCGAGGTTCCCATGTCCGACGGATCGCCGGACTCGCTCGAGCTCGACGAGGGCGTCACTCTGACCGACAACGCGATTGCGCACGTCATGGACCTGGGCGCCAACTACTGGTCGGTGTGGAACTGGCACGCCGAGAAAGCGGAGAACGTGCTCCGCTACTACCGCCAGCGCCCCGAGATGATCGACACGATTGCTCGCCGGATCGGCTACCGCGTTCGGCCGGCGTGGATCTGGGCCTACGAGGGGGTTGGCCAGAACGGGCTGGTGGTGGGCTTCGCCAACGATGGGCTGGCCGGCGTTCCGGGCGTGCTCCGGGTGACGGTCCGCGACGACGAGGGGCGAGTTCTCGTCAGCGGCGGCCTCGATCCCGGCTGGCCGGTGCCGGGGAAGATCCGCCAGGCGCGATTGCCGCTGCCGTCCGGGACCGACTGGACGGGACTCCGGCTCGGCGCCGAGCTCGAGGTCAAGGGGATGCGCCATCCCGTCCGCTGGGCCTGTCACCAGAAGCTCGAGCAGGACGGATCGCTCCGGCTGCGGCGAACACGGGGTGTCGGATAGGCGTCTACTCCGGCAGCGCCTCGAGCAGCAGGTGGCGCTTGAATGAGACGCCGAGCGGTGCGCGCGGCCCGCTGACGACGCCGAAGTCCCGGCCGGTCTCGTAGTCGCGGACGCGGTAGCGCCGGCTCTCCAGGCCGCGCAGCTCGACCTGGCCACGGAAGCGATTTGCGAAAAAGGCGTAGTAGAGGGCGTCGCCCTTGCGGATGGCGTGCGCTTCGGGGCGGTCGAAGCCGATGTCGTAGAGGGCGCCGAGATACTCGCCCTGGGAGAGCCGTTTCTCCTGGTAGAGCTTGACCCAGAAGGCCCACTTCTCTTCCCGCTCGCGGGTCAGCAGGAGCTTCTTGTCTTTCTTGCCCGGCGCGCCCGGCCACGCGAAATTGGTGCCCACGACGCCGCCGACTCCGAGCGTCGAGGCGAAATCCTCGGCGCCGGTGCTCAGCTCGACGAAGTCGCCGAAGTAGGCGACGCCGTCTCCGAGCAGCGCCTTGAGCGTCTTGCCCTTCAACCGCACCTGCCAGGAACTCTCCGGATCGGCGGCAACGGCCATGTTGAGGTAGGGCATCGTGAAGAACGAGTACCCGGTGCCGCACGGGCAGATCTCGACGACGGCGTCGGGCCTGGTGGCCAGCGCCTCTTCCCAGACGGCACGGAAGAAGCCGGGGACGCCTTCCGAGGATTCTTCGGGCGTCGCGTGTCCGTGCGCGGCGTTGAAGCAGGGCGGTGCCCCGTTCAGATGCTGGCCGTCGATCTTCAAGGCATCGAAGCCCCACTCTCCGAGAGCCTTGCGGACGAACGCCTGCGCGTCCTCCCGGACCGCCTGGTTCGCCGGGCAGAGGTAGAGCGAATCCCACCAGGTGATGGCGCGGGTGGAGCCATCCTGGTTGCGCAGGAGGAGCTCCGGGTGCTCGCGCTCGAGCCGGGATCCCGGGTCGGCCGCGAGCGGCGTCCACCAGAGCTGCGCACGGAACCCCGCGGCGTGGATGCGGTCGACGAACTTCTTCATGTCGGCGTCGCCGCCCGGAAATTTCGCCGGATTCGGGCTCCAATCGCCTTCGGCCACCTGCCAGCCGTCGTCGAGCGTGACCCAGCGCAAGCCGAGCTTCTCGACGACCGGCAACGTGGCCAGGACCTGCTCCGTCGTGAACTCTCGTCCGTATCCCCATGCGCACCAGATCGGCTCGAAGGCGCTCGCCGGCGCCGTCGCCAGTTGAATCCCCTGCCGGATCATGAGGCGCCGGTAGGTCGCGAGCGACTGGAAATGATCGCCCCGGTGAACGGCGACGAAGGTCTTGAGGGTCGTCAGCTTCTCCCCGGGCGCCAGGACTCGTCCGGCGGCCGCGCGCAGGCCGAGAGTCGCGCGGTCGCGGGTCCGCGAAACCGGAAGCGAGACGTTCTTTGGCACGAGCCCCAGGTGGCCCACGGCGAGCCCGACGTCGCGCCGCCAGACGTCCACGACCGGCGTTCCGCCGCCGTAGTCGGTGGCGTTCATTCCCTGGAAGTTTTCCTGCCGAAACCCGGCGGGCAGCGGGAGCACCCAGTCCGGACGTTTCTCGTACGACCCGCTCTGGTAGGACCAGAAGGCGGGCTCGGGCCCCGGGGCGGCCGCGATCGCGTAGTGGTTCTGAGTCCACGCCTCGATCGCGAGAGGATTCGTCCCGACGTTCGAGTAAGTCGTCTGGAACACCGCCACGTCCGGCCAGTCGTCGTAAAGGATGATCTCGACCGTCTTCTCGAGGTCTGGCCCGCGGCCCGTGAGCCGGTGCCTGTGGCCCTTGCCGATCGCATCCGAAATGGGCTCCTTGTCGTGATCGACGAGGGTGAAATCGGCCCGCTCGCCTTTGTCCGTCTTGACCGTCTCGGAGGCGGAGAAGGGCCCGAGCTCGATCCGATCCTGGGCTCTCACGGCAATGGCGCGGCTGTGCATTCGGGCATCGAACTCGAGCTCGATGCCCCGGCCGGCGACGATCACGCCTTGCGCCGCCGCCCAGGTCGGCACGCAGGCCGCGAGCAAGGCGGCGGCGACCGCCCTGCCCGATCGCCTCCTGCTCAGAAGTAGAGCCTCAGGCCCCACTGGATCTCCCGCATCGGTCCGGCCAGGCCCGTAATCGTTCCGCCGGAGTCGCTGTCGACATAGGGATCGGGGAGGGCGAAATTCGCGCGGTTGGAGACGTTGAAGGTCTCGATGCGGAACTCGAGCGACAGGTCCTTTCCGATGCCGAATCGCTTGGCGAGATAGAGGTCCACGTTGAAATAGTCGGGACCATTGAGGCTGTTTCGCGGCGCGTTTCCGAAGGTGTACGCCTCGGGCACTTCGTACGCGCCCGTGTTGAACCAGCGATCCGGGCCGGGTTTCGACACGTTGGGGTCGCCGGTCTGGTTGGGTCGGACGGAGCCGAAGGTTCCGGTGTTGGACGGATCCACGCTGATCAGGGGCGTGAAGGGAAACCCCGAACCGTAGGTGACGATGCCGCCGAGCTGCCAGCCGCCGAACAGGACATCGAGGATGCCGCTCGAGTTCAGGTAGCTCTGGCCCTGGCCGAATGGCAGGTTCCAGCTGAAGGTGCCCACGACCCGGTGGATCTGGTCGGCATCCGACCGCCCGTAGTCCGAAGCAACGTCGAGGCTGTTCTGGGGCCACGGCGAGGCGAGTCCGATCTCGCCCTGATCGCTCTTGGCCTTTCCGTAGTTGTACGAAACGAGAAACCAGAGCCCCTGGCCAAAACGCTTGCTCACCTTGAGCTGGAAGCCGTTGTACTCGGACTTGCCGTCGTTCTGGATGGAGGCAAAATTGCCGTATTGCGGGTAGGGACGGCGGTCCTGGACGTCGCCCGCGCCCGGCGTCGGCTGGTTCCGGTCGCGGAGGACCTGAAGGTGAAGCCCGCGCGTTCCGACGTACGCCACCTCGACGCTCATGTCCCACGGCAGAGTCCGCTGCACGGCAAGGTTCCACTGCTCGTAGTACGGGCTGCGAAACGACTGGTCCACCGAGATCAGCCCCGGGAACTCGGCATCGGCCGGCGACACCGAGGGGAAGCCGTCGTCGACGTAGGCCGCCGGGGTGACGCCGTAGTCGCTGAATCGGCTGACCGAGTAGAAGAAGGGCGGATTGAATCCGAGCTGGAACGCGGTCCGCGGCTCCTCGTTGTTGTAGAACATGCCCCAGCCGCCTCGGACGACCCACGTGTTGCTTGCGCCCGGCGTCCAGGCAAACCCGAAGCGCGGCGCGAAGTCGTTTTCGTCGACGTTCACGAGGCCGCGCGAGTTCCCGTCCTGGCCCGCCACGAGGATCTGCCCCGTCGCGTAGTCGAAGTTGCTCTGCCGGTTCAGCGACTCCGTCGTGGCGGACGTGTACTCGTAGCGCAGGCCCACGTTCACCGTCAGGTCGTTGGTCACCCGGAAATCGTCCTGGACGAAGGCGGAGTAGTACCAGGTCGTGTTCTTGACGTCGGTGATGTTCTGGATGTCGGTCTGCGAGGCCATTCCCAGCAGCGCGTCCGCCAGCGGATCTCCGGACGGCGCTTCGGCCGATGGGTCGGTCGTGAACTCGCCGCTGAAGGTGAACTTGCCGCGGGGCTGCGGGATCTGGAAGAGGTCGAAGCGCGACTGTCGAGCCATCACGCCGGCTCGCACGTTGTGACTGCCGAAGAGAAACGTGAGCGCGTCCGAGAACTGGAGCTCCTGGCTCTTCGTGTAGGTCGGGTTGTACTCCGGGTCGCCGATGAAGGAGTAGGAGTCGGGCGCGAAAACGGTCAGGCCGTTGACGCGAGGATCGAGCGGCACGCCCGGAACCTGGAGGTTCGCCGGCGGCACGTAGGTGCCTCCGACGGGGATACCGACGCTCGTGGACAGCTGGTTGAGCCCGGCGCGGAACTCGTTGAAGGAGTGATCCGTGAGGGTCCTCGAGTACCCGAGGGCGGCGCCCCAGGTCGTGCGGCTGGTGTCCCCGGTGCCGTAGTCGCCGCCGCCGGCGATTCCCGGAAGCGGAGCGGGAATGACCCGGGAGTTGCCGATGTAGGAGCCGCGCGCGAAGACCTGATCGCTCTCCGTGAGGTTGTCGTCGAACTTCAGGTCGCCCTGGTAGACGTTCTGGGTCACCGTGGGGGAGACCACGTAATTGTTGCGCAGACCTTCGCGATTGGGGTTCGGATAGAGGTCGATGAAGTTGCGCGACAGGGGAGACAGCCGATCCTGCGGAATCACGTTGCCCGGGAAGGGCTGGCCGGTCTGCGGGTCGATGATCGTCGGGTTGCCTTCTTCCGAGAAATCGCCCGCCCGCATCCGGCTGGTGGGGACCGAGAGGGTCAGCGTGTCCGAGCGCGTCTGGTTCGTGCCCTGGAAGTCGGCGAAGAAGAAGGCCTTCCCGGGGCTGATCGGCCCGCCGATGGTCCCGCCGTACTGGTAGTACGAAAACGGCGCCTTCGGCTCGTTCGGGTCTGCGAAGTAGTCGCGGGAATCGAGCGCGCCGTTGTGGCCGAACAGGAAGACGGTGCCCGCCGTGTCGTTGCCTCCCGACTTGAGCGTCATGTTGATGACCGCGCCGCCGCTGCGGCCGAACTCCGCGGAGTAGTTCGAGGTCTGCACCTTGAACTCCGCGATCGCGTCGAGGTTGGGTTCGACGATCGGGTGGCCGGGGCTGTCATTATTGTTGTTGTCCACGCCGTCGAGCAGGAAGTTGGTGGCGGAGGCGCGCATCCCGTTGGTGATGATCGTGTCTCCCTCTCCCGCGTTGCCGTTGGTCGAGCCGCCAACGAGCCACACGCCGGGCGTCAGTGCGGCTAGAGGGACGAAGCTGCGCCCGCTGATCGGCAGCTCTTCGAGCTGCTTGCTCTCGATGACCTGGCCGAGCGAGCCCTCCTGCGTTTGGAGGATCGGCGCCTGGGTCGTGACGACGACGGCCTCCGCGGCGCCGACCTCGAGAGCGAAGTCGATCCGCAGGCGATCCTGGATCCGGACGTCGATTTTCTCGCGGCTGTAGGCCCGGAATCCCTGGAGGGTCACCGTCGCGGTATAAGTTCCGATCGACAGGCCAACAGCCTCGTAGTTGCCGCGGCTGTCCGTGGTCGTTCGGGTCGAGATGTTGGTCTGTTTATGCGTCAACGTCACCGTCGCGCCCGGAAGCACGCCGCCGCTCGGGTCTCGCACCGTGCCGAGGATCGCGCCGGTATCCACCTGCGCGAATAGCGATGCCGCCGAGAGGCCGAGCACTGCGAGGCCGATCCAAATGGGTCGAAAGTTTTTCATGTCCTCTCCTTCGCTGTATCACGGCCCTTCAGATTCTGACGAGTTGGTCTCGAGCGATCGGCGTTGGTTCGCACAGTGGCCACGGCCCAATGACCCCCGCTGGGGAGGCCCATTCGCCGGCATTCGTGAAGCAAGGCAAGCAAGTGAAAGCAAACGCAATCACATACTTGGTGTGCCTGTCAACTCCGGGGGGCCCGAGCGGGCTGGGCTGCCGAGAAACCAGGGGCCTTGCGTGCCCTTTAGGCCTTATCGCTGCGCGCATAGCGTCCCACATTGTCCGGCTATCCTTGCGAATCGTGAAGACGCGGCCCTCAGGTCGGGACAAGCGTTCGGCGTCGCGTCGTGGCGTGCGATCTGAGAACCGTGCCTCAGCAGCAGTCGTCCTCTTCGCTCTGGAGCTCTCCTGCGGGCGCACCGAGCGGGCGGCAGGACCCGGGCATTCGACTGCGCCGACGAAGCCGCCGGCCCCCTCGGCCGCCGTCGAAGTCACAGACGTCGCCGCCCGAAGCCGTCGCCCGCCGGGCGGGCGCACGCCCGTGATCTGGCTCGGCCTCGACGGCCTCGACTGGGAGCTGCTCGATCGCCTCGTCGCAGAAGGAAAGATGCCCAATTGGAAACGCCTGGCATCGGAGGGCTACGAGGCGAAGTTGAAGAGCTTCATGCCGGTCCTCTCGCCGATCGTCTGGACGACGATCGCGACCGGTGTCGGCCCGGACGTCCACCGCGTCCTGGATTTTCAGGAGGTAGATCCCGCCACCGGGCAAAAGGTGCCGATCTCGGGATACTCCCGCGCTGTGCCCGCGATTTGGAACATCGCGTCGGCCGCCGGGCGGTCGGTTGGTGTCGTCGGGTGGTGGGCGACTCATCCTGCGGAAGAGGTCTCCGGCTTCTTCGTGTCGGATCATGCAAGCCCGATCCTTTTCGAGGGCCTGCCGCGCGCGGGTGTGGCCTATCCGACCGGACTGGCAGCCGGGGTGGAGCAGATCGCAGCGCGCGATGGCTTCGTGTCGGACGCCGAGATCTCTCGATTTCTCGACGTGCCCGCAGAGGAGATTGCCCGCTCGCGGGGTGCGGGACTCTCGAATCCTGTCGACGCCCTGTCCCGCACCCTCGGAGCCACGCGCGTCGAGCAGAGGATCGCCCGGGACCTCTACGACAAGAACCTCCCGGACTTGATGATGATCTATTTCGAGGGCACCGATGTCATCGGCCACATCTTCGCTCCGTACGTGCCGCCGAAAACGGCCTGTGTTGCGGACAACGAGTTCGCCCGGTATCGCCGGGCCGTGGACGAGTACTACGGCCTCATCGATCGGGTGCTCGGCCAGTGGATGCGCCGCGCCGAAGAGGACGGCGCGACGCTGGTGATCAACTCCGACCACGGCTTCCGGTGGGGCACGGATCGACCCTGCGAGCCACCGTCGCTCAACCCCTCCATGTCGGGGTACTGGCATCGCCTGGAGGGCGTTTTCGTTGCCTGGGGCGCGCGGGTCCGCAAGAGCCCCGAGCGCGGGACCGCCTCGGTCTTCGATGTGGCGCCGACGATCGCGGCGCTGCTCGATCTGCCGATCGATCGGCGCGTCAAGGGCAGCGTCCTTCGGGCGGCCTTCCCGGAGATTTCGACTCCGCCCCGCAAGGATCTCTTCGATACGGTGACGGTACGGCGCATCCAGGCGGAAAGCATGTCGGAGAAGAGCGTCAGCGACTACGCCCAGCGACTGAAAGCGCTCGGGTATCTTTCCGGCTCGGAACCCACGAAGCTCGCGCCAATCGGCAGCGACCGTCCGGGCCTGACCGAGGTGGGCTGGAACAACCTCGGGCTCTACCTTCGCGACAACACGAAGGATCTTGCGGCCGCGGAGGTCGACTTTCAAAAGGCCGTGGCATTGGCGCCGGGGTATGCGACGCCGCAGTTCAACCTGGCAGTCCTCTATCGCATGCGAGGCGACGGACCGAAGGCGATCGACTGGCTCTTTCGATCGTTCCAGGCGGGGCACGCCAATCCCGAAGGCACGATCCTGTTCTGGTACGTCGAGTTTCTGGATCGCGGGAATGGCTCGCTCGCGAAGGAACTGCTCGAGCGCGGCGCAAAGACGTATCCCGGCAGCGAGGCCCTGGCGCGCGAGCTCGGTCTCACGCGCTACAAGGCGAAAGATTGCGCGGGAGCCTGGGACTCAGTCGCTCGGTTCCAAGCCACGACGCAGGCGGCCGATACGCTCAATGCGATGGCTCTATTCAAGACCTGCCTCGGCCGGCGGGACGAGGCCAGCGACCTCTTGCGCAGGTCGCTGGCGATCAAGCCCGATCAGCCCGGCGCCCTCCAGTCGCTGAAGGTGCTTCAAAAGGGTTCTCCCCCGGGCCAAAAAGCAAGGTAGGTTGCGCGGCAGCCGAGCAGGACGCGACCGTTCGAGGACGGCGAGTTGGTGACGCAGGGCGAGGATTTCGGGTCTGACCGCTATCACCCCTTGCTTACCGAGAGGAGAATATCGTACACTCCCCTCGGAAACCGATATGAGCAAACCGAACGACTTGGTCCAGGGCACCCTCGACCTGCTCCTCCTGAAAATCCTTTCGCTGGAGCCTCTAAACGGTTGGGCCATCAGCCTTCGCCTGAAATCGTTGTCTTCACACGTGCTGCAGGTCAGCGAAGGATCGCTCTACCCGGCCCTGCACAAGCTGGAGCAGGAAGGCTGGATCGAGGCCGAGTGGAAGCAGTCGGAGAACAACCGGCGCGCGAAGTTCTACTCGCTCACGCGCCTCGGCAGAAAGCAGCTCGAATCGGAGACGGCGAACTGGCGGCGGCTGTCGTCTGCCATCTCGCACGTCGTCCAGCTCTCGGAGGCTTAGAAGTGCACGCCCGGACTGGCAGAATGACAATCGGCACCATCGACGAATCACAGCGCAAAGCAGCGAGAGTTGTGGGATTCGCCTATCTGTTTGCGCTGCCGCCGGCGATCTTCGCCGAGTTCTATGTGCGCACCCGACTCATCGCCTTCGGCGATGCCGCGCAAACGGCGCGGAACATCATGGCGCACGAACGGCTCTTTCGTCTGGGCACCGCCGGCAATCTCACCGTCTTCGCGCTCGATGCCGTCCTGATCATGGCTCTTTACGTGGTCCTCATGCCAGTCAATCGAAGCCTCGCTCTGCTGGCCACGGGTTGGGGGCTGATCGAGACCGCAACCCTGGTCGTCGTCACGCTCAGTGACTTCGACGTTTTGCGGATCCTCAGTGGTGCGGACTACCTGCATGCATTCGAAGCGAACCGGTTGCAGGCCCTGGCCAGGCTGTCGGTCAGTGCGCATGCCGATGTGTATAACGTCGGCCTGGTGCTCGCCGGGCTTCGAAGTACTGCCTTCTGCTATCTGTGGTTCAAGTCCCGCTTCATCCCAAGATCATTGGCGGCATGGGGAATGGTTGCGTCCTTTCTGATGGGAGCGTGCGCATTCTCGTTCATCATCTTTCCCGAGCTTGCGAAGGTCATCCCCGTTGAGATTTATGGAGCTCCGATCTTCTTCTTCGAGCTGACAATGGGTTTTTGGCTCCTGCTGAAGGGATTACCACCTTCCGGAGCTGCGCCCGAGAGCGCTGAGGAGTTGACATGACCCGCACCACAAACGCAAGAATCGCCGGATTCACGTACCTTTTCTACGCAGCGATCGGTATCGGCAGCGAGCTGCTGATGCACCAGGCGAGGGGCGTCGACGGTGATGCCGCGGAACTCGCGCGCATCGGCCAGTATGCGACAAACGTCCGCCTGACCATCCTGATTACGCTGCTCGAATGCCTCTCGGCCCTCGTGCTGGCTGTGACGCTGTACGGGATCACGCGCGTCGAGGACCACGAGCTTGCAATGCTGGGCCTCGTCTGTCGCGTTGCGGAAGGCGTGCTCGGTTCGCTCAACAACATCCCGGCCTACCTGGGACTGCTGTGGCTGGCGAAGGCGGGGGTCGGGACGGGTGTCCCGGACATCCCCACAACGAACGCGCTGCGCACGTTTCTGCTGATGCCGGGCACGAGCGTCCCCCTCGGCGCGTTCTTCTTTGCCGTGGGGAGTTTGATCTTTTCCTATCTCCTCCTGCGCGGACGGATGGTCTCCGTCTCAATCGCATGGCTGGGCGTGTTCGCGTTTGGCCTGCTCGTGGTGGTACTGCCCCTGCAGCTCGCCGGTTTCTACACAGGGCCGCTGACCGGATACTACCTGTGGCTGCCGGCGCTCGTCTTCCAGGTCGTGCTCGCGCTGTGGCTGCTCATCAAAGGTGTGGCCACGCCGACGCCGAGGCAACCGGCCTGAGGTTGCTAGCCAGACTGGGATCGGCGGTCGAGCGCGTCGGAACTGGGGTTTGAATGGTGGAGCTGAACGGGATCGAACCGTCGACCTCCTGAATGCCATTCAGGCGCTCTCCCAAACTGAGCTACAGCCCCACGAGAGGGCGCGAAGATAGCATGAGAGCCGCGGGACGGTAAATCGAGGCCGGATGGGTTTTCCGCGCCATAATCCGCCCGGAAGCGCACGGGGTCCGGTGACCCTCGCGGACTTCAAATCCGTCGGCGTCGCGGCCTCGCGCCGGGACGGGTGGGTTCGACTCCCACACGCTTCCGCCAAGACCTCTATCTAGCTTCATAGCCTTGCCGCCCCATGCCGTCCGGACGGGCTCTTGTCGTGCACCGGTCTGCCCGCCGCTCTATCCCGCACGCATGCGCTCCATGGCGAAGCGCACCAGGCGTGGGCCGGCCACGCGCGCGGCGACGCCTGCCGCAGCGGGCTGCAGCATGAATCGGCGGAACACCGAGCCCCAACCGAAGCGTCGAGCGAAGCATCGGCGCCAGGCGAGCGCGTAGTCGCGGGCGACACTGTCCATGGAGATGTGCCCTTCGAGGCCCTGGCTCAGGATCCCGGCCGCCAAGATTCCCGATCCGATCGCCGTCGCCTGACCTTCGCCGGAAAAAGGATCGATGACGCCGGCGGCATCGCCGACCATCAGCATCTGGTTCTCGACCGGCGGCTTCACGGTAAAGAAAACGGGCCCGATCCCGAGCAATCCGCCCGGCCCCTCGCGCAGGTTTGCCACTGCTTCGTCCAACGCCGGGTTCGCGCGGCGGGTATGGACGACCACGGCATCCCATCCTCCGTCGAGCTTCCGGCGCACGCGTTCCGAAATGACTCCAGCCAGATTCGTCACCCCGCCCTCGACCCGGGAGAGCCCACAGTAGCCGCCCGGGAAGAGGAAGAGATGAACCTGACCGGCAAGCCGGTCGGCGCCGCCGACAAAGTCGCGGCTCCAGCCGAAGAATCGCGAGGCGCCGGCGAGAAATCGGCGCTTGAGCCCGCGGTCGAGAGCGTCCCATCGCCCCCATGCGCCGATGACGCTGCGAGCTTCGAGAGTGCCTTCGCACCCGTCGGAGACGAATCGGATCTGGAATCCGGAGCCGGCGCCACGTTCGATGGACGTCACGCGCACGCCGTGTCGAACGTCTGCTCCCAGCTCGGCGGCGCGCCGCGCGAGCAGGTTGTCCAGGCGGAAACGGGAAATGCCGAGCGCGGTCGAGGGCAGTTCGAAAGGCACCGAGCGGCCGCGGGGAAGATGCAGGAACCCGCGCTCGATGTGCTCCGCGCCGGCTTCGGCGTCGGCAAGGACGCCGAGACGCCGGAGATCCGCCCTCGCGCTGCCGGAGAGAAATTCACCGCAGACCTTGGCGCGCGGAAAGCGGTCCTTCTCCAGGACGAGAGTGCGATGCCCTGCCATGGCGAGGGTTGCCGCCGCCGCGGATCCAGCGGGGCCCGCGCCGACGATCAGCACATCACACGCGCTCATGCGTCGGCAGTGATCAGAAGGCCGTAGGGGAACACGCGCACGGCTCGGGCCGTCGATGTGACGGCGCGGGCGATCGCCTGCGCCTCCTCCGTCGTGTAGGCCTGCCGCACGGAGGCGACGCCGTCGAGCACCGAGACCCGGCTCCGAAAAAGCGCGCGGCCCGCCACCGCGACGACGGCCAGCGGGATCCGGTGCCGGCGCAGATCGAGAATGGCGAAACCGACCCGTACGACGCGCAGGAGCTCGGCGAGGATCGCCCGGTTCTCGCCGGGAGAGAAGTGGTGAAAGAAGAGCGTCGAGACGGCAAAGTCGAAGGCGCGATCGGGAAACGGGAGGCGGAAGACGTCGGCGGCGACGAGCGGCACGGGGTCCGGGGCCGGGGAGATTCGCCCGGACGCCAGGTGCCTCCACTGGACATCGAGCCCGGTCAAGCGGACCTCTCCCGTGACGCCGGAGAGGGAAGCGCGGAGCCGGCGCGTGACCGAGGCGGAGCCTGCGCCGACGTCCAGGATCGAGGCCGGACGACCAGAGACCTTGAGCCGGCGCGCGAGGTGGCGCACGAGCGCCCGCGATCCGCCCCAGTGCCGGTGAACGAAGTCGATGTCCGCGAGCGAGAGCCGCATTTCCGAATCGGGGAGCGACGGATCGTCGAGCAGCTCGCGAGCGGGGCGCCGGGGAGGGACGAGGAGACTCACGAGAGGCCGCCGACCGCGCGGGAGCGACCCCGTTGAACCCTCACGCCCATTGCAGCAGAAGCTGTTCCGCCGTGAAGCCGGGTCCGAACGCCGCCATCAGACCGAGGCTGCCCGGCGCCGGCCGCCTTTTCGTCATCCACTCGTGGAGCACGAAGATCACCGACGCGCTCGACAGATTCCCGTACTCGGCCAGAACGTCCCACGAGGGTTGTGTGCGCTCGCGGGGCAGAGCGAGCTCCTCTTCGATCGCGGCGAGGAGCTTTCGGCCGCCCGGATGCAGCACGAAGGCGTCGATTCCCCCGGTCGCAAGCCCGTGGCGCTCCAGGAAACACTGCACGAGGTCCTGGATCCGGCCCCGGATCATGTCCGGAACGTCGCGGGAGAGCACGATGTGGAGCCCCGTCTCCTTCAGGGCGAAGCCCATGGCGTCGATCGAGTCGGGAAACAGGTAACTCTCGGCGTCGAGGACCCGCGGCCCGGGCACAGCCTCTCCCGTCATGACGGCCGCGGCGGCTCCGTCGCCGAAGAGGATGCTCGAGATCAGGTTGGCCTGGGAGAGGCTGCCGCGCTGAAACGTGAGACTCGCGAGCTCGACGGCGACGATCAGGACCTTGCCCCGGGGGAATGCCAGCAGGAAATCGCGCCCCCGCGCGATCGCCGAGGCGCCCGCGGCGCACCCGAGCTCCGTGATGGGTAGGCGGCGCACATTCGACCGAAAGCCCATTGCGTTGACCAGGTGCGCGTCGAGCGACGGGATCATCACGCCGGTGCATGAGACCGTGATGATCAGGTCGATTTGTTCCGGGCGCATCTCTGCGCGCTCGAGGCACTCGGTCGCGACCTGGCGGCCGAGGCCGATCGCGTGCTCCTGATACTGCTGGCTGATTTTTTCGAGAGATCTCGGCCGGATGAGCTCGTCGACCGGCAGGACGCAGAAGCGCTGCCGGATCCCGGAGTTGTCGACGACCCCCATCATCGCGTCGAGACGTGAACCCTCGAGCGGGAACACCTGCCCGAAATAGGTCTTCACGACTTCGCGCGTGACCACGAACTCGGGAACCGCGGTCGCGGTGGCGGCGATGACGGCTTCGGGCATGCGTCAGTTCCGGCCCGCGTCGATCAGCGCGATCTCGCGCGAGTACAGGGGATTTTCGGGAAACGCATCGCGCAGTTGCTCGAGCATGCGCCGCGCGCGCGGCCTGTCGTTCTCGCGCAGATACGCGATGGCCAGAAGCAGCCGGGCGAACGGGGCGAGGTAGCGCCCCTTTTCCACCGTCCATTCGAGCTCCTGGATTCCCTGGCGCTTGTCTGCCGAGAAGCCTCCGAGGCTCAGGATCCACCGCACCGGAGCCGGGCTGCTCCCGACGAGGTACTTCGAGAGTCCCATGGCGAGGTAAGCGTCCCCGTAGTCGGGAGACACGGCGAGGAGCTTTTGCGCCCACTCCGTGGCCCGTCGCGTCGGCCCGAGAGCCGCGAGGTTCCGGTTGTCGATGAGTGAAAGATAGTCCGCCTGGAGCCCGGAAACGAGGGTCAACGCGAACAGGGCGTCTGTATCCCGAGGCTCGGTCGCGATCCTCCTGTGCGCGAGAGTGTCGGAGCGGCGCAGGGCTGCGTCGAACCGGGCGCGGACATCGGGATCCGGACGCAGGCCCTTCCGGCCAAGGAAGCTCTCGTCCTCGACGAAGAACTGGGCCTCGAGAATCCCGAGTCGATTCAACTCCGAGAACAGAGTGCTCGCGGCCTCCGAGGCCGGCCCCAATGCATCCGCCGGATGGGCCCGTTGCCACGCCGCGAACGCGCTCAGCGCGCCCTCGAAGTCGAGCTGGTACATCCGCCGGTAGCCGAGGCCCAGGGTATCGGGAGGTGGGAGGTCGGCCGCGAACGCGCGCGGAGGCATCGCCGAGATGCCCCAGACGAGCAGCGGCAGGCTTCGAATCCCCAAGGTGCGGCAGCGCACTTTCATGACCTCGTGGCCTGCCACTGCGGAGCGACTGGCATCTCCCCCTGCGCGGCCGCCTCGATCGTAGTCGCTGCGAGAACCCGACCCTCGGACCTTTAACCCTATCCTTATTGCTTTTTCGACCTGCGCCCGATACGGTCCAACGGGCCGAGGCTTGCCTGCATGCCCGATCCACTCGCCGACACAGTCATCGCCGCCCTGGCCGAGGTCAAGCACGTTGCCCCGGAGCGTATCTCGATCGACAGCACGTTCGCGGAGCTCGGCGTCGATTCGCTGGACGCCATCACGCTTCTCTTCGAGCTCGAGGCCCGACTCGACATCGTCATTCCCGACGACGCGGCGAAATCGGCCCGCAGCGTCCGCGACGTCATCGAAGGACTGAGGGCGCTGATCGCCCGCGGCCCTGCCGAACCCGCGCCTCCTCCCGCGCCCGCGAGCCGATGACCTCGCCGGCCCGGCGCGTCGCCGTGACCGGCGTCGGAGCGATCTCGGCGCTCGGCCACGATGCCCCGCGGATGTGGGCGGCGCTGTGCGACGGCCGTTCCGGGATTGCCCGCATCGAGTCGGTCGACGTGTCCGGCCTTCGGTTTCAGAACGGCGCCGAAGTGAAGGGTCTCGATCCTGCCGAGCACTTCGATTCCGGCCGCCTGGACCTGCTGGATCGCTTCGCGCAATTCGCGGTCATCGCGGCTCGGGAGGCCGTGCGTGACTCGGGCGTGGAGCTCACGCCGGACCTGCGCGAGCGCACCGCCGTCTTCACCGGCTCGAGCCTGGGCGGCCAGACCACGCAGGACGCCGCCTTCGTCGAGCTCTACCAGCGAAAATCCGGCCGCGTCCATCCCCTCTCGATTCCCCGAGGCATGGCCAACGCGGGAGCGAGCCAGATCTCGATGGAGTTCGGTCTGACCGGCCCATGCTGCACGTTCTCCACCGCGTGCTCGTCCGCCAACCACGCGATCGGCCAGGCCTTCTGGATGGTGCGCAGCGGCGTCGTGGACCTCGCCGTCGCCGGGGGCAGCGAGGCTCCCTTTTCCCCGGGTCACCTGAAGGCCTGGGAGGCAATGCGCGTCGTCGCCCCGGACACGTGCCGGCCATTTTCCCGCGATCGCCGCGGACTGATTCTCGGGGAGGGCGGTGCGATGCTCGTGCTCGAGCCCCTGGAGGCGGCGAGTGCTCGGGGAGTCCGGATCTACGCCGAGATCTCGGGCTTTGGCATGTCTTCCGACGCCCACCACATGACCCAGCCGACCGTCGCGGGGCCGGCCCGCGCCATGCGCGCGGCGCTTGACGACGCACAGCTCTCACCGGAGCAAGTCGGCTACATCAACGCCCACGGCACGGGGACCCGCGGCAACGATTCTGCCGAGGCCCATGCGATTCGAGAGGTTTTCGGCGCCCACGCGGATCGCCTCGCCGTCAGCTCGACCAAGTCGATGCACGGCCACGCCCTCGGCGCGGCCGGCGCCCTGGAAGCGGTCGCCACCGTGCTGGCCCTCGAAAACGGGATCCTTCCGCCGACGGCGAACTTCACTGCCCCGGATCCCGAATGCGACCTCGACGTCGTACCCCACCGAGCTCGAGCCGCCAGGCCCGGGGCGGCGCTCTCGAACTCCTTCGCTTTCGGGGGTCTCAACGCGGTCCTGGCGTTCCGCTCGACCTAGGAGCTGGCCAAAGTGCGGCCCCTCGTTCCGGCCACGCTAAACTCCGGCGCGTGAACGCAAGACCGCCGACGCCGCTCGTGGAAGCGGCGGGGCTCTCCCGGTCGTACAAGCTGGGCGCGGGCCTGGTGCCGGCCGTGCGGGACGTCACGCTCGCCATCGCGCCGGGCGAGTTCATGGCGCTGAAGGGGCCGAGTGGATCGGGCAAGACGACGCTCCTGAACCTGCTCGGACTGCTCGACCGACCGGACGCGGGAGTGGTCCGGGTGGAGGGACGCGACGGTGAAGCCCTCTCCGAGGACGAGCGCTCGGACCTGCGGCGCGACCGGTTCGGGTTCGTGTTCCAAACCTTCAACCTCATACCTGTTCTGACAGCCGAGGAGAACGTCGCGTACCCGATGGCGCTCGCGGGTATCGACGCAGGCGCGCGCAGGGACCGGTCCCGCGCGCTTCTCGCTTCCGTGGGCCTCGACGACAAGTTCGGGGTGCGCCCGGACCTTCTCTCCGGCGGCCAGCGGCAGCGCGTGGCGATTGCGCGCGCCCTCGCCAACGGCCCCTCCGTCGTCTTTGCCGACGAGCCGACGGCGAATCTCGATAGTCACACCGCGGAAGAGATCCTGGATCTCATGCGCGAAATCAACGCGAAGGACCGCGTCGCCTTCCTCTTTGCAACCCACGACCCGCGCGTCGTCTCTCGTGCGCGGAGGATCGTGAGCCTGCACGACGGCGCGATCGAATCGGACGTGGCAGCATGAGCGCGTTCGCCCTGGCCTGGCGCAACCTCGTCCGGCAGAAGCGGCGCAGTTTCCTGATGATTGCCGTCGTCACGTTCGGCTTTGCGGCCTTCGCGCTGGCGGGCGGATTCATCGCGCAGTCGTTCGAGGGACTGAAAGAAGGGACGATCCACAGTGTCGGCGACCTGCAGATCGTCGACCGGCGCGCCGTCGGCAAAGCGGAGGAGGCCACACTCGAGTATGGCCTGCCCGACGCGAAGCGCGCGCGGGCGTTGGCGGCGGCGGACCCGGAGGTCGCGGCGGTGCTGCCGCGGATCGACTTCGTGGGCCTCGCGACGACGGGCTCGAAGTCCGTTCCGTTTCTTGGCGTCGGCGTGGATCCGGTTCCCGAGGCCGCCGCCACGCTCGCGGCCGAGCTGATCGCGTCCGGCAAGTACCTCTCGGGCGACGGCGGGGACGGGGTCGTGCTCGGCACGGGCCTGGCGGGGGCGCTCAATGTCAAGCCCGGAGACCGGGTCACGCTCATGTCCACCACACCGGATGGCTCGCTCAACGCCCTCGACGGCGTCGTCGAAGGCCTCGTCGACGTGCGGATCAAGGAGCTGAACGACCGGTACCTCGTGGCCGGGATCGGCCTCGTCTCGCGGTTGCTGCAGAGCCCGGAAACCGTTTCGAAGCTCGTCGTGTTTCTCAAGAAGGGATCCCACGAGGAGAAGGCGGCGGATCGAATCGGCAGGGCGCTCGTCTCCGGCGGGTACCCGATCGTCGTGCGCCGCTGGCGCGAGCTCGCCACGTTCTACGAGCAGGTCAAGCTGCTGTACATCGGCATCTTCGGGTTCGTCGGCGCGGTGCTCGTCGTCATCGTGATCCTGTCGGCGGCCATCGTCATGACGATGGCGGTGACCGAGCGGACGCGCGAGATCGGGACCTTGCGCGCCCTCGGCACGCGGCCCTCGAAGGTTCTGCGGATGTTTCTGGCGGAGGGCGTCGCGATCGGCCTGGCGGGGTGCCTGGCGGGCATGGTCCTTTCCCTCATCGTCGCGTCCGCCCTGAACGCGTCGGGCATCATCCTGCCACCGCCTCCGGGGGCGACGCATGGCATGCCGATCCACGTGAAGCTCTATCCGCTCGCGTACGTGGCGGGCATCGCGGCGATGGTGCTGACGATGACGATCGCGTCGTACTTTCCGGCCCGGCGAGCCTCGCGCGTGTCGATCGTGGAGGCGCTGACGCATGTCTAGGAGAGCGGCCGCCGTTTTGCTGCTGCTCGTTGGGGCGGCGGCCTCGGCGCAGTCACAATCGGCCGCCGAAGTGCAGTCGTGGCTGCGCGCGGTGGACGACGCGCGCAATGCCCTGGGCGAAGCGAAGATCACCGCCCGCGCGAGCCAGATCGAGGACGGAAAGGTCGCCGGCACGGCGGATTTCGACATCTACATCAAGGGGAGGGACAAGGCGCTCATCGTGTTCCGTGGCGGAAAGAACGACGGGCGCAAGGCGCTGACGGTCGGCGACAAGATGTGGCTCCTGGTGCCCGGCGCCGAGCACCCGGTCCCGATCACGGCTAACCAGCGCCTCATGGGCGGGGCATCCTTTGGGGACGTCGCCCGCATCCGCTTCGCCGAGGACTTTACGGCGACGGCGCGGCCCGGTACGGAAAGAGTCGGAGAGCATGACTGCCGCGTCCTCGACCTGACGGCCGTGTCGACGAAGGTGGCATATCCGAAGGTCACGCTGTGGCTCGACGCGGAAGCAGACCGGCTGCCGCGCAAGCTTCTCTTCTACCTGCCGTCCGGCAAGACCGCACGCGAGGTTCTCTTCACGAAGTTCCGGAAGGTCCAGGGCAAGAACGCGGTTGCCGAGATGGAGATCCAGGATCTGCTCGGGCCGAAGGCGCAATCGATGACGAGGCTCGAGTACCTCGACATCCAGCCCGCAAAGATCGACGACGCGATCTTCACCCCGGACGGCGCCAGAGCGATGTGTCCGGCGTCGGGAACGACGCGCGTCATCCTGAGAGCCCGCAGGCCCGAAGGATCCCGTCCTACGGCGGCGCGTTCTCGAGAAACCACCGATCCAGCAGCCGCAGCAGCTTCAGCGGCACGAACTTCACCAGCCCGTCCGCATGCAGGGCGCCGCGCTGATCGAGGTGCACGTGCTCGACCGGCTCGGCCGAGGCTCGGGCGAGCGCGCGGCCGTGCGAGGGATCGACCAGCCAGTCGCCCTCGGCGGTCACGATCAGCTTCGGCATCGGCAGTGACGCCACGGCGTCGCTTGCCCGGGGCCGGCGCGCGGTGAGCCTTTGGGCCGAGAGCTTCGGCACCTGCATGGCGTGGCGCAGGCGCACCTGACGCAGCGCGCCGAGCTTCCAGGGCTTGGGACGAAGCGCCCGCAGGTCGGACGGGGAGGAGATCATCGCGAGCGCCCGGCACGGCTGGCCCGGGCGCAGCGCCAGCGCCTGCGCGGCGATCGAGCCTCCCATCGAGAGGCCGAGGACCGCGAAGCGGTCGTACATCTTCCCCTCCCCGACGAGCTCGTCGAGCACGGCCTGGAAATCCTGGTGCTCGTTGGCGCCGAAGGAGTACCCGCCGCCGCTTTCGCCGTGGCCGCGGAAGTCGAGCGCCGCGACGTCGTAGCCCCGGCGCGTGAAGTGGGTGGCGAGAAAGAGATTCTCGCGGGCAAGCCGCACGCGCCAGAAGCCGGGCGCGAGCACGAGAAGCTCCCGCGCCGGGCGGCGCCAGAGCGTGTACGCGATCGCGACGCCATCCGGCGACCGGGTGCGATGGTGGCCGATCTCGTGCGTGGCCGCCTTTCTCCGCGGCGGGCTCAGAAGCGATCTCCGAGCATGAGGCATTCGACGATGGCGCCTTCGGGGAGGGTCTCCGTTCCGAGGGGCGCCCGAATCAGCGCGTTCGCGCTCGCGAATGCGGCGAGGTCGTGGCTGCCGCGGCTGCGAATCGGCTCGACCCGCGCCTTCCCGTCCACGACCGAGAGCCTCGCATCCGAGTAGGTTTCGCGCTTGCCCCGGATCGAGATCGGGCGCGACAGCCGCGCGGACACGAAGACCGGGCCCGCGGGCTCGGCTCCGGCGAGCGCGTCCAGCGCGTAGCGCGCGAAGACATGGAAGCACACGGAGGTCGAGACCGGATTGCCCGGGAGGCCGAACCAGAGCGTTGTCCCCCGGCGACCGAGCGCGATGGGTTTCCCGGGGCGAATCGCGACGCCGTGGAAGAGGATCTCGAACCCGGCGCGCTCGGCCTCGTCGGGCAAGAGGTCGAGGTCTCCCGCCGACACGCCGCCGCTCGTGATCAGGACGTCCTCGTCGCCTGCGCCGCGGGCGAAGAGGCGCCGCACGGCGCCGTCCTCGTCGGCCACCGAGGGGCGAACGACGGCCACGGCCCCGTGCGCCCGGCACAGCGCCTCGAGCATGGGGCCATTCGAGTCCCGCAGCTGCCCGGGCCCGGGCGTCTCGGATGCCGGGACGAGCTCGCTGCCGGTGACCGCAATCGCGACTCGCGGCCGGCGATGGACGTGGAGGGGGTCGGCTCCTGCCAGCGCCGCGAGCGCGATGTCGGAGGGCGTGAGGCGCCGGCCCCGCGCGAGCAGCAGCGTTCCGGCCTCGACGCTCTCGCCGCGCCGGCGAAGGTGGTCTCCCGCGCTCGGAGGGTCGAGCGCGGCGACGGTTGCGTTCTCGCGCCGGATCTTCTCCACCGGCACGATGGCCTCCGTGCCCTCGGGCACGGGCGCGCCGGTCATGATGCGCACGGCCTCTCCCGGCGCGAGCGGCGCGGGCGGCCGGTCTCCAGCGCCGACGAGGCCCGGCCGCTCCGCCACCGGTCCCTTGCCCGGAGCGAAGTCGGCGAGGCGGACGGCATATCCGTCCATCGCGGAAGTGTCGAAGGGCGGCCAGGCGACGTCGGCCCGGACATCGCGGGCGAGCACGCGGCCGGCGCCTTCGCGCAGCGCGGCCTTTTCCACTGGCCCTGGGGAGCATGCCTTTCGGAGGATGTCGAGCGCTTCGGCGACGGTGATCACGGGGCCGATTCTACGGCGTCAGGACTGCTGCTACGATCCGCCCGGAGATTCCGAATGCCGATTTACGAATACGTGTGCGGTTCCTGCAAACAAAAGACGGAAGTCATCCAGGGGATGAACTCCCCGCGGCTCAAGGTTTGCCCGCACTGCGGAGGCAAGCTAACCAAGGCTTTCTCCGCGCCGGCGATCCAGTTCAAGGGCAGCGGCTTCTACATCACGGACTATGCCAAGGGGTCGAGCGAGGGTTCGGCGAAGAAGTCGGACGGTGGATCGGAGAGCGGCGGGTCGTCGGAAAAGTCCGAGAAGTCGGACAAGTCGGACAAGTCGGAGAAATCGGGGAAGTCCGAAAAGTCCGAGAGCGCCGGCAAGTCCGAGAAGGTCGAGAAGAAGCCGGAAAAGACGGAGAAAAAGGAAAAGAAGGGCAAGGACTGACGAGGGATGCCCCTCACCTGTGAGGGAGCTACCCGAGCTTGAGCTCCCTCAGATACTCCCGAAACGGGCCGCCGAGGTCCTTGCGCTTCAGCGCAAACTCGACCGTCGCCTTCAGGAACCCCAGCTTGTCGCCCGCGTCGTAGCGCTTGCCCTCGAAGAGGTACCCGTCGATCGGGCGAAGCGCGAGCAGCGTCTTCAGAGCGCTCGTGAGCTGGATCTCGCCGCCGACGTCCGAGCGCGTCTCGTCGAGGATCTGGAAGATCTCGGGCGGCAGCAGGTAGCGCCCGATGATGGCGAGGTTGGACGGCGCCTTGTCGGGCGCGGGCTTCTCCACCATGTCGGTGATCCGGACGACGCGGTCCTCGACCGGCTCGCCCGCGACGATGCCGTACTGGCGGGTCTCCGAGCGCGAGACTTCTTGCAGCGCGATCACCGGGTTTCCACGCCGCTCGTAGAGACGCATCATCTGCCCGATGCAGGGTTCGTCGGCGTCCACGATGTCGTCGCCGAGAAGGACGGCGAAGGGCTGATCGCCGACGAGGTCCCTGGCCTGGAGCACGGCATGCCCGAGACCGAGCGCCTGTTTCTGGCGCACATAGGAGAGTGGAATGAGCTCGGAGATCTTGCGGACTTCGTCCAGCAGAGCTTCCTTGCCCTTCTCCGCGAGCATCTGCTCGAGCTCGAAGGACGTGTCGAAGTGGTCCTCGATGGCGTTCTTGCCGCGCCCGGTCACGATCACGATGCGCTCGATGCCGGCGTCCCGGGCCTCTTCCACGACGTACTGGATGAGCGGCCGGTCCACGAGCGG
>JANMBR010000256.1:0-15090 GCA_031360505.1 Acidobacteriota bacterium | reverse complement strand
GTGCGGGGATCGAGTCGTTCCGCCTGACGCAGGTGCTGAATGCCCTCTTGCCAGAATCCGAGATTCACCTCGACGACGCCACGCGCCGTCAGCAGGTCGGCGTCACCCGGAGCAAGGTCCAGGCCCTTCTTGAATTGTTCCAGGCCTCCCTTGTAGTCCCCACGCACCAGCCATCGATAGCTGCCGAGCGCGAGGTAGCCGACTGGAGAACTCGGGGCAAGCGAAATGGCCCTCTCCGCCGCCTGCCGAGCGCGCTCGCTGAGCTGCGGCGTCGGATCCTCACTCATATACGCATAGGAGGCTACCCAGCCGAGGGCTGCCCAGGCCTGCGCAAATCCGGGATCGAGCGCGACGGCTTGCTCGTAAAGACCTACGGCCTTCTTCTGGTTGTCCTCCATGCGGAACGCCTCTTCGCCTTTGAGGAAAGCTTCATAGGCGGTCAAACTTTGGGTTGGCGTGGCTTCGAGCCGGCGCTCGTCCCGCGTACCGAGCACGAGACCAAGCTCTTTCGCTACTCGCGATGCGATGTCCGACTGCACCTGGAATACATCTTTCGTCGTGGCATCGAATGGCTGCTGCCATTTCGAGACCGGGGCTCCCGAGCCAGTGACCTCGACGAGTTCGGGGTTCACCTCTACACGCCCAGTCGATTCCTGACTTCCCTGCCAGCGCACCGTGCCGGTCAGGAGGTATTCGACGTCAAGCTCCTGTGCGATCTGCCTCGGCGTCTTTGACGACTTCCGGTACGGCGTCGAGCTCCCTCTGGCAATCACCTGGATGCCCGGAAGCAGCGTCAGCTTGCCTCGGACAGCGTCGGCTATGCCGTCCGCGAAGTAGTCGTCCGAAGGGGTCCCCAAGTTTTCGAACGGGAGGACCGCGACGCGCCTTGCTCGAGCGCCGCCCGTCGACCCAATGCGATGCCGCCACGTCAGGAAGCCGGCGACCGCAACGAGCGCCAGGACCAAGATGCCAATCGAAACGTTGCGCCGGTCGGCACGCAACACGACCGAGCGCCCGCCGCTCGAGGCCGGGATCGAACTCGTCTCTCCGAGCGCAAACGCAACATCCTTGGCCGACTGGAACCGGTTGTCCCGATCTTTCTCGAGACAATGCCGCACGATGTGCTCGAGAGCCAGGTCAGAGCCGCTCAGCTCGGGCGGCTCTTCCTTCAGGATCGCCGACATCGTGTCGGCCGCCGTCTGCCTCTTGAAAGCCCGCTGGCCCGACAGCAGCTCGTACAGGATCGTTCCGAACGAGAAGATGTCCGAGCGGTGGTCAACGAGTAGCCCTCGCACCTGCTCGGGCGACATGTAGCCCACCGTCCCCATCACCGTGCCCGGCTCCGTGTGGCCAGAGACAGTGGGCGCGCTCGTTTCCTCGACTGGCGAGGCCGTACCCACCTTCTTCGCTAGGCCGAAGTCGAGGATCTTGAGGTGGCCGTCCTTGGTGACGAACAGGTTCTCGGGCTTCAGGTCCCGGTGTACGACGCCCTTCTGATGGGCGGCGGAGAGACCTCTGGCGATCTGCAGCGCGTAGTCCACGGCCTGCTTCCGCGGAATCGGTCCCGCATCGAGCTTGCCGCGCAGCGTCTCGCCTTCGAGCAGCTCCATCACGGCATAGGCGACGCCGCCGTCGTTCCCGAAATCGAAGATCGACAGGATGTTCGGATGCGACAGCGACGCAACCGCCAGCGCCTCGCGCTCGAACCGCGCCAGCGTATCGGAATCGTTTGCCACGACCTGTGGCAGAACCTTGATCGCCACATCGCGTTGCAACTTCGAGTCCCGCGCCAGGTACACCTCCCCCATCCCGCCTGCGCCGATCGGCGACAGGATCTCGTAGGGGCCGAGCCGCGTGCCGGCGGAAAGCATCGACTCCGCCTCAGCCTTCTGGCTCGAACGGGTTGACGCAGGCGACACCCGTCCTGGCGATATCCTTGACGTTGCGCGTGGCGAGCGTCAGGCCATGAACCCTCGCCGTGGCGGCCATGAGGCCATCCACGACCGGGACGGGGTTGGGGTTGGGCACATTCAGGCGTCCCCATTCCTCCGCCACAGCCTCGTCGACCGGCAGGATCCGCTCCCTATGCTCCGTCGTGAGCCTTCGGAGCCATGCGTCGAGCACGCGAGCCGATCGTGCATCGCGCCGCCGGATCCTCTCGATGCCACGCCGAATCTCGCCCACGGTAAGGACGGAGAGAAAGACCTCTTCGTCGGAAAGCCGCGCGAACCATTGCGAGACCTGGGAATCACACCGCCGTCCCTTACGGAGCTCGGACAGAACATTGGTGTCGACGAGATAGCTCACAGACGCGTCCGCCGTCCCCGGTCACGCGGACGAGCGAAATCCTCTTCCCTACCTCCGCCCGGCATCTCGCTCAACTGTTGCTTGAACGTTTTCCCGACACTCCGCGCCCTCAGGACCGCGCGCAGAATCTCGCGGTGCTCGGCCTCCGCGGAGCGATTGCTCCTGGCGGCGCGGACCTTGAGCTCCCGGACGAGATCCTCCTCCAAATTCCGCACGATGAGCTGCGCCATACCGCCTCCTTGATATCGATGATATCATGACAATTCGAATCTCGCTCTCCCGTCTCCCGCCTGAGCCCGATCGGCGACAGGATCTCGTAGGGGCCGAGCCGCGTGCCGGCTGGGAGGGTCATTCGAACTGCGAATAACTCTACACTGCAGCCGTACGAGGTGTCGGAATGGTTAGAGCAGTCCGAAAGACGCGCATGAAACGGGTGGCCCTGTCGGAGGTCGAGGGCGACCTGTCCAAATACCTCAAGCTTGCCGAGGTCGACGAGGTCGTGATCACGCGCGACAGCAAGCCCGCCGGGGTCCTCATCGGGTTCCGGTCGGAGGACGGCTGGTTGGACTACCGCTTTGAGACTGATCCGAGGATTCCGAGTCGGATCGAGGCGGCGCGGCGCGACCTGAGAGAGGGGCAAGGCATCAAGGTCGAGGACCTGCCCGACTGACGAAGGATCGCGCTTCGATGGGCGGCCGGGATCACTTCGCTCCGACGACGAATACTTGGAAACGCGGGTTGCCGCGGAGCGGCTCGCGTTAGACGGCCTTTTGCGAACGTTTCCTTGCTTGCAGCTTCGCCGACGCGACATGGGCAAACACCCGAAGCGCATCGTTGACTGCCTGACCCGTTGGAAAGACCCTGACCAGATCAGGATCGATGAGGACCAGGTTCGTGCCCATCGTGGCGCGGCGAAGGTACTTGCCCCGAACGCCACGACCGAGCGTCGCGAGGTGGTACTGCTTTCGGCTCGTCGAAAGGTCCGGCGGGCCCTCCACGCTGCCGGCGAGATCACGCGCTCGCGCGAGAAAGGACTTCTGATCGGTCCGTCTTCCGCGCCTTTGATACTCCTCGATGGCCATCCGGATGACCATCGACTTGCTGCAGCGAGTTTCCCTGGCAAGCTCTTCCAGTCGCTCGTTTAGAGTCTCGGTCACCTTCAAGGAGAGTGTCTTCATCACATGCCTCTTGGGAGTTCCAGGACCGGAAGTGTCGACACGCCTCCGTGCGTGTCCGCGCCCGGTATACCTCGCCCATCCCGCCCGCTCCGAGCGCCCCTCACCCCGGCCCTCGCCCGCCGGGAGGGGGCAGAGTCCGAGCCAGACCCCGATGGAAAGCGTCATTGCGTTGAGCGAAATTCTATGCCGGACCGTGGCATATCCTTGGCGCACTTTTCGAGAGGTACCGATGAAATCGATGCTCCGCTGCGGTTTTCTCCTGCTCCTGGCTGCCAACCCCCTACTTGGGCAGGTCCCGAAGGACGTCACCGTGGTCTGGGCCTACAGCGACGAGGCGGAGGCGGCGACGAAGGTGCCGCAGTTCGTGTGGACTTCCGGCGGGGACGTGCTGCTGCTCGACGAGACGAAGCCGGCAGCGTCGCGGACGATCGAGCGGGTGAAGGCGGGGGCCGGTGTGCGCACGGCGGCGGTGGACCGCGCGGCGGCGCTGGCGAGCCTCAAAGGACTGATCGGCGCGGCGGACACGCCGGAGGCGCTGCCGTGGCCGGAGGCGTTCGATGCGGCGGGGCGGATCGCGCTCTACAGCTTGGGCGGAGATCTCTTCGTACTCGACCTGACGACCTCGCGGTTCGAGCGCCTGACGCGCACGCCCGAGGCGGAGATCATTCCGCGGCCGTCGCCGGACGGGCGGAAGGTCGCGTTCATCCGCGGCAACGACCTGTTCGTCTACGACTTCGCGTCGAAGACCGAGACGCGGTTGACGTCCGACGGGAGCGCCACGATCCTGAACGGGAACCTTTCCTGGGTGTACTGGGAGGAGATCTTCGACCATGCCACGGCGGGGTTCTGGTGGTCGGACGACTCTTCCGCCGTTGCATTTCTGCGCACGGACGAATCGATGGTGGATGTCGTCACGTTTCAGAAGCACTCCCCCGCCGTGCCGGAGATCATCACGCAGCGCTATCCCAAGGCCGGCAACGCCAACCCCACAGTGCGGCTCGGCATCGTCGAGGTCGGTAGCGGGAAAACGGCCTGGATGGACCAGGCGGCCGCGGGGTACGAGTACATCCTCGGCGTGAAGTGGCTGCCGGACAATCGCGCGGTCGCCGTCCAGACGACGAACCGGCTCCAGACGCGGCTCGACCTGTGGCTGGTCGCGCGCGGCACGGGCGCGGCGAAGCTGCTCATGACCGACGTCGACGAGGCGTGGGTCAACCAGAAAGAGCTGCAGTTTCTCGACGGCGGCAAGAAGTTCCTCGTCTCCTCCGAGCGCGACGGACACACGCACCTCTACCTCTACTCAATCGACGGCAAGCTCCTGAATGCGGTCACGCGCGGGCCCTGGTCCGTCCGCGGGCCCTCCGGGTTCTACGGCGCGCCGCTCGGATCGGCCTGGGTGGACGAGGCGGGCGGCTGGATCTATTTCACGGCGCTCGAGAAGTCGCCCATCGAGCGGCACCTCTATCGCATCCACCCCGACGGCACCGGCATGGAGCGAATCACCAAAGAGGACGGGACGCACAAGATCACGATGAGCCCGGACCGGCGCGCCTGGGTGGACGTGCATTCGAGCCACGACCAGCTGCCGTCGACCTGGGTCCAGAGCGCCGCAGGAGCGCAGCGCGCGGTCGTCTCACCGCGCCGCGCGGACGTCGTGGCGCCGTTTCAGTTCCAGACGGCGTCGCTCTTCACGATTCCGGCGCCGGACGGTTTCGCGCTGCCCGCGCGCATCGTCAAGCCGCGGGGCTTCGATCCCGCCAAAAAGTACCCCGCCATCGTCTACATCTATGGCGGCCCGGGCGCGCCCACCGTCAACGACTCCTGGGACTACTCATTCTCCGGCAACGCCTACTTCGACCAGGTCCTCGTCGACCGCGGTTACGTCGTCTTTTCGGTCGACCCCCGCAGCGCCACGGGCCAGAGCAAGACACTCGAGAACACGATCGTCCGGAAGATGATGACCGACGGCGAATTGAACGACATCGTCGCCGGGGTGAAGTGGCTGAAGGCGCAGCCGTTCGTCGACCCGGCGCGCGTCGGCGTCTGGGGCTGGAGCGGCGGCGGGACCGACACGCTCCTCGTCATGACGCGCTCGCAGGAGTTCAAGGCCGGCATCTCGATCGCGCCCGTCACCGACTGGCACTTCTACGACACCAAATTCGCCGAGACCTACATGAAGACGCCCGCGGACAATCCGGAGGGCTACGCCCTCTTCTCGCTCATCCCGCGCGCGAAAGACCTGCACGGGCGGCTGATGCTCGTGTTCGGCAGCTACGACGACAACGTGCACCCACAGAACGAGTGGAGCTTCGTGGACGAGCTCATCAAGGCGAACACGCCCTTCGACATGATGGTCTACCCGATGCGCAAGCACACGATCGAGGACCGGCCGGCGCGCATCCACCTGTTCGAGAAGATGCTGGAGTTCTGGAAGCTCTACCTTTGAGGCGGATGCGGGCGGGGTCAAGCCCCGCCCCTACGGCACGACGAACGCGGCACTCCCCCGATCGGCGCGAATAGTCTCCCGACCCAAGGGAGGGAGGAGGTTCGCGCCGCGGGAGCGAGAGCGAACGAAGCGAGCGGAAGCGACGTCACTCGTACCTCAGCGCCTCGATCGGGTCCAGGCGCGAGGCTTTGACGGCCGGATAGAGGCCGAAGAAGATGCCGACCGAGATCGAAACGACGAGGCCGACGACGATCGACCAGAGGGGCGTCTCGGCTGGGAGCGCGTCGAAGGCCTTCTTGACCGCGGCCGGGATCGCGACGCCCACGGCCACGCCGATGATGCCTCCGATCAGCGACAGCGTCGTCGCCTCGGTCAGGAATTGCAGGACGATGTCCCGCCGGAAGGCGCCGACGGCCTTGCGCACGCCGATCTCGCGCGTGCGCTCGGTGACCGAGACGAGCATGATGTTCATGACGCCCACTCCCCCGATCAGCAGCGACACGAAGGCGATGAAGACCATGGCGAGCGTGATGCCCTTCGTGATTCCCTGGAAGCTCTCGATCATCTTGTCCGGCGTGACGATCCCGAAGTCGTCCGCCTGGTCGAACCGCACGTGCCGCCGCGTCCGGAGCACCTGGCGGACCTTTTCGATCAGGACCGGCACCTGCTCGGGCCGGTACGGCACGGTCGCGATCCGCATGGCGTCGCCGTTCGAGCCGCCCACCCGGATCCACGGAAAGCGGCGGTCGAAGGTCGTCAGCGCAATGGCGACGAACGCATCCTGGGACTCGCCGAACATCTTGCCCTTCTTTTCGAAGACGCCGATCACGGTATAGGTGTCGTGGCCGAGCTGGATGCGCTTGTTCAGCGGATCCTCGCGCGGGAATAGCTTTTCGGCTATCTCCGATCCGAGGACGATCACGTCGGCGGCGTGCTCCACGTCGAGCTCGTTCAGGAACCGCCCGCGATCGACGAAGCGGCTGGTGGCCACGGCATACGGCTCCATGACGCCGAAGACCCGCGGCGACTGGACCTCGTTCTTGCCGTACTTCAGGTGATAGTCCGTGTTGTCCCACAGGTAGCGCTGCGGCGACACGGCGCGCGCCTCGGGGACCTGCTCGCGGATGGCCGCCGCGTCCTCGAGGGTGAGGTCCTTGCGCCGCAGCTCCGACTCCGGCCGCGGTCCCCCCGGCCCGAATCGCGGCTCGTACTTCTGGACCATCACGAGCGAGGCGCCGAAGCTCTGGAAGCTGCGCACCATGCCGTTGTTGAAGCCCGTGACGATCGAGACCATCGCGATGACGGTCGACACGCCGACGACGATGCCGAGAACGGTCAGGCAGGCGCGCAGCTTGTGCGCGCGCACGGCAATCAGGGCGAACCGCACATTTTCGCCGAAACCCCGTCGCAAGTGGCTCAACACGGGCGAGACCCTATCAGCCTCACTCCGTCATCCGCTCGCGGCGCAAATAGTCTCCCGACCGAAGGGAGGGAGGAGGTTTGCGCCGCGGGAGCGTGAGCGAACGAGGAACGAGTGCGCGGAAGCGACGAACTACTCGTACCTCAGCGCCTCGATCGGATCCAGGCGCGAGGCCTTGACGGCCGGGTAAAGGCCGAAAAAGATGCCGACCGACATCGAGACGAGCAAACCGACGATCACCACCCAGAACGGCGTCTCGGCCGGCAGCTGCGCGAACGCGGCCTTGATCGCCATGGGCACCGCGACCCCCACCACCACGCCAATGATGCCGCCCAAGAGCGCCAGCGTCGTCGCCTCCGTCAGGAACTGCATCACGATGTCGCGGCGCAACGCGCCGACCGCCTTGCGCACGCCGATCTCACGGGTGCGCTCGGTCACCGAGACCAGCATGATGTTCATCACGCCGACGCCGCCGATCAGAAGCGAGAGGGAGGCAATGAAAATCATCGCGCCGGTGATGCCCCGCGTGATGCCCTGGAAGCTCTCGATCATCTGGTCCGGGGTCAGGATGTAGAAGTCGTCCTCGGCGTTGAACGGCACGCCGCGGCGCGTGCGCAGGAGGGCACGGCCCTTCTCGATGACGGCGCTCACCTGTTCCGGGCCGTACGGCACGGTCGCGATGTGGATCGTGTCGCCCCGGCTGTTCTTGATCTGGGGAAACTGGTGATCGAACGCGGAGAACGGGATGAAAAACCAGTGGTTGCTCGAGCCGCCGCCGAAGTCGCCCTTCTCCTCCATGACTCCAACCACGACGTACTTCCAGCCGTTCAGTTCGACGGTCTTGTTCAGCGGGCTTTCGCGCGGAAACAGGGCCTTGCTCACGTCCAGGCCGATGACCGCCACGGCCGCCCCGTGCTCGACGTCGGCGTCCGTGATGAACCGCCCCTCTTCCACGAAATGGTTGTTCGCCATCGAATAGTCCGGGTACACGCCGGCGACGGTCGGCGACGTGGACTCCTGGTCGCGGTACTTGACGTTGGCCGTCGTGCCGTCGAACAGGTACCGTTCCGGCGACACCCCGCGGATTTCGGGGATCTGGGCCTTCAGGGCCAGGGCGTCCTCGAGGGTCAGGTCCTTGCGGTTGCGCTCGTTGTCGGAGCGGTGCCCAGGGCCGAATCGCATCGAGAACTTCTGGAACTGCACGAGCGTCGCCCCGAAGCTCTGGAAGCTGCGGACCATGTTGTTGTTGAAGCCCGTGACGATCGAGACCATGGCGATCACCGTCGAGACGCCGACGACGATGCCGAGCACCGTCAACCCCGCGCGCAGCTTGTGCGCGCGCACGGCCATCATGGCGAAGCGCACGTTCTCGCCGAAACCGCGGCGCAGGTGGGCGATCAGGGAGGACACCGCTGGCCCCTACTCGTACCGCAGCGCTTCGACCGGCGGCAGCTTGCTCGCCTGGTTCGACGGAATCCAACCGGCGAGAAGACCCGTGACCGTCGCCACGCCCACGCCGAGGAAAATGAAGGACAGGCGCACCTGTGCGGGGAATACCTGTTTGACGGCGAGCGCGATGAGCGATCCGAGGATGACGCCGATCACGCCGCCGACCGAAGACAGCAGCGCCGCCTCGAGCAGGAACTGCCGGCGAATGTCCTTCTTGCGCGCGCCGAGTGCGCGCCGCACGCCGATCTCCTTCGTCCGTTCGACGACCGACACGAACATGATGTTGGCGATCACGATCGCGCCGACGACGAGCGAAATCCCGGAGATGAGGATCATCAGCAGGAACATGCCGGCCGAGATGCTCCTCCAGAGCGTCTGGAGCAGCTCCGCCGTGACGAGGCCGAACGGATCGTCGGAGTCGAACCCGGTCTTGCGCAGCGACCGCAGGATCGTCCGCACCTCGTCGGTCGCGGCCGTCAACCCTTCGACGCCGCCCCTGGGCTTCAGGAAGATGCTGATGTCCTCGGTCGGGGCGATGCGCTTGTGAAAGAGGGTCAGCGGGATGTACACGACGGTGTCCCGGCTCTGTCCCATCACGCTGCCCTGCTTCGCGAGCGTGCCGATGACCTTGACGGGAAATCCGTCGATCTTCATCACGCGCCCGATCGGGTCGATGTTGGGGAAGAGCTCGTCCTGCACGTCCCAGCCGATCACGGCCACGGGCGCGGACTGGTTGTACTCCGCCTCGGTGAAGTAGCGTCCGCTCACGACGTCGAAGTTCATGGCCTCGCCCATGTTGGGGGTGTGCCCCTGGATCTCGGCCTCGGGAAGCTTGCGGTCCCCGTACTTGACCGGCCGCCTGCGCTCCCCCTGCGCTCCGATCGACTCGCAGAGGCGGCACTCGCGGCGCACGACCTCCATGTCGGTCAGGGTCAGGTCCCTGCGCTTGCGCGCCAGGAGCCACTCTTCGCGGCTCGTGATGATGCCGTACTTGGTGAAGATGACGATGTCGGGATTCAGGCCGATGATCTTGTCTTTGACGTAGCTGTTGAGTCCCGAGATCACCGAGACCACGCCGACGACCGTCGCGACGCCGATGATCACACCGAGCAGCGTCAGGAAAGCGCGCAGCTTGTGGCGTGTGAGCGCCGAGGCCGAGACGCGGAAGAGCTCCGAGGTCGTCACGCGGGTTTCGGGCCCTTCTTGTCGCCGCTTTCCTTCTCGATGAGGACCTTGTCGCCTTCCTTGACCTGGCGCAGAACCTTGAAGGGCCCCGTGACGATCTCGGCTCCGACGGCCGGGCCCTTCTTGACCTGGATCATCAGCTCGCCGGCGATGCCCGTCTCGACCTTCTCGAAGCCGAGCTTGCCGTCCTTGACGATGTAGACGCCTTCCTCCGTCTGCGGCCGGGCTCCCGCCTCCGGTTTCTTCTCCTTCGCGGGCACGTCGCGCACGACGAGCGCCTGGATGGGGATCGCCGAGGCGCCTTCGATGCGAGCCGTCACGACGTCCGCGGTGACCGAGAAGCCGGGCCGGATCGCTTGCGGCGGGTCATCGAGCCGGATCTTGACCTTGAAATTGATCGCCTCGGAATTGGCCGTCAGCGTCAGCAGGTCCGGATCGTTCTTCTGGATGGGCGAGGAGCCGACCTCCGTCACCGTCCCCTCGAACTTGTGGTTCGGGTACGCATCGATCGAGAGCGTGGCCTTCTGTCCGACCTTGACCTGCGGCACGGACGTCTCGTCGACCATCATCACGGCCTCGACCTCGGCCATGTCCGAGATCGTCATGAGCTGCGTACCCGCGTTGTTCATCGTGCCGATGACGGTGACCTCCCCTTCCTTGATCGGAAGGGCCGTCACGGTGCCCTCGATCGGCGCCGTGACCGTGGTCTTCGAGAGCGAGTCGCGGCTCGCGGTGAGGTCTGCCATCGTCGAGTGCATGCGCTGCTCGGTGGCGGCCAGAGTCGCCTCGGCAGCATCGAGCACCGAACGGGCCTTCTGGTATTCCGCCTCGGACAGGATCTTCGCCTGGAAGTTCTGCTTCGCGCGCTCGAAGTCGAATTTCGCCTGCGCGGCGTTCGCCTTGGCAGCGTCGAAGTCGTGCCGCATCGCTTCCATGCTCGCCTGGCGCCCCTCGGCCTGGGCCGCCAGCTGCGCACGGTCGATCTGGAGCAGCAGCTGCCCCCGCTTCACGTGGTCGCCTTCCTTGACTGCCAGGTTGACGATCTGACCCATGACCAGCGCGGACATGTCCACCTTGCGGCGGGCCTGGATCTTGCCGTTGGCGGTGACCTTCGAGACCAGGTCGATTTTCTCGACCTTGGCCGTGGTCACCCGGGGAACGCCCTTGTCCCGGCCGCGGATGAAGGCCGTCAGGGCGCCGACGACGATGATCGCCGCCACCAGGCCCAGGATGATTTTCGTCCTCTTCGACATGCCCTCAACCCTCCGGATGTACACGGTTTTTCAGCTATCTTGTTCTACGGAGGGGGGGTCGGAAAGTTCCGCCGTCGCCCAGGACCATTGAAAACGAAGGGGTTTTTCGTTAGCCTCCCTCCCCCTGCGCCCATAGCTCAATTGGATAGAGCGTCTGACTACGGATCAGGAGGTTGGGGGTTCAACTCCCTCTGGGCGCACCAAATCTAAACTTTCATGGCCTTTACCCCCTCCGACGAGCACTTCATGGCCGAGGCGCTCGCCTTCGCCCGCATCGCCTATGCGGAGCAGGAAGTGCCGATCGGGGCGGTGGTGGTTCGCGAAGGCCGGATGGTCGGCCGCGGGCGCAACCGCCGGGAACGCCTCGCCGACCCCACCCACCATGCCGAGATCGAGGCCATCCGCGAGGCGGCTCAGGAGCTCGGCAACTGGCGCCTCGAGGGCTCGACCCTCTATGCCACGCTGGAGCCCTGCCCCATGTGCGCCGGCGCCGCCGTCAACGCGCGCATCGCCCGGATCGTCTACGGCTGCGCGGATCCCAAGGCCGGGTACTGCGGCACGCTCGGCAACATCCCGCAGGACGCTCGCCTGAACCACCGCTGCCAGGTCGAGGGGGGGCTCCTGGGCGAAGAGTCGGCACAGCTGCTGCGACAGTTCTTCCGGGCGAAACGATAGGCGGCTCCGTTGGGATATACTCACGTATATGGCACCCGCCATGGAGGGTCCCGACCATGCCGCGCACCGCAAAGGTTTTCATGACAAACCGCAGCCAGGCCGTGCGGTTGCCCAAGGAGTACCAGTTCTCCACCGATGAGGTTTTCATCCGCAAGGAGGGTGAGGACGTGATCCTCTCACCCCGCCCGCGGGACTGGCGTCCGTACCTGGAGGGCGCCCCGGCGGCGTCCGACAAGTTCATGGAAAACGTCGAGGACCTGTCGGTTCAGGAGCGCGAGCCCTGATGGCCCGCTACATGCTGGATACCGACACGTGCTCCTACATCATGAAGCGTTCGAGCCCGCCGGTGCTGCGCCGGCTGCAGATAGTGCCTGTCGCCGACGTCTGCATGTCGGTCATCACGAAGTCTGCTTTGCTCTACGGTGTCGAGGTGTCGCCGCGCCGCACCCAGGATGCCGCCGCGCTCGCCGCCTTCCTGCCCTACGTCGAAGTGCTGGACTTCTCCGGTGACGCCGCCAGGCACTACGCCGAGATTCGGGCGGACCTGAAGAAGCGCGGGGCCCTCATCGGCGCCAACGACCTCTTCATCGCCGCGCACGCGCGCTGCCTGGGCCTCACGCTCGTCTCGAATAACACCGCGGAGTTTGGCCGCGTGAAGGGGCTCAAGATCGAGAACTGGACGGCGACGGCGACGGGTCGTCGTCCCCGATAGACGTGCCGTTGCCTGTCGGGGGAACCCCCGACCCTGTCGGGATAGCGAAGGTGGCGGAGAGGGTGGGATTTGAACCCACGAGACCCTTTCGGGCCTACCGGTTTTCGAGACCGGCCTGATCAACCACTCCAGCACCTCTCCGCGCGGGTGGAACGGCGAATCCTAGCCGATTCCGGGTCCTTTGGTAAGACAAGCTAAACCCCGCCCCAAGGAATCCGTAATAATCGGCACCCCGATGGAAAATGCGATCCAGCTGACGAACGTCTCGAAGGCCTTCGGCAAGTTCAAGGCCGTGGACAACCTGTCCCTGAGCGTGCCGCGAGGGTCGATGTTCGGCCTGCTCGGCCCCAACGGCGCCGGCAAGACCACGTCGATCCGGATGATCATGAACATCACGGCGCCCGACTCGGGTGACATCCGGATCCTCGGCAATCCGATGGACCGCGCCATGCAGAACCGCATCGGGTATCTGCCGGAGGAGCGTGGTCTCTACCGGAAGATGAAGGTGATCGATCACCTCTACTTCCTGGCGGCCATCAAGGAAGTCGGACGCGAGGAGGCCAAGCGCCGCATCGCCGACTGGCTCGACAAGATGGAGCTGCGGCCCTGGCTCAACAAGAAGGTCGACGAGCTCTCCAAGGGCATGCAGCAGAAGATCCAGTTCATCGCGACGATCGTCCACGACCCCGACATCCTGATCCTGGACGAGCCGTTCTCGGGCCTCGACCCGATCAACGTCGCGCTGATGCGCGACTACTTCCTGGAGTTCCGCGGGCGCGGCAAGACGATCGTCTTCTGCACGCACGTGCTCGAACAGGCCGAGAAGCTCTGCGACGAGATCGCCCTGATGGCCCGCTCGAAAAAGATCCTCGAAGGCTCCATCAAGGAATTGAAGCACCGCTACTCCCAGGACCTCCTGCGCATCTCGATGGACGCTTCGCTCGAGGAGGTCCGGGCGCTGCCGGGCGTGGCGACGGCCAAGGCCTTGGACGGAACCTTCGTCGTGGGCCTAAATCCGGGGACGGACCGGCGCGATTTCCTCAAGCGCACGCTCGAGCGCTACCGGATCGACGCTTTCTCGCAGAAGGAGCCGGAGCTCGAAGAGATCTACCTCGACGCCGTCAAGAGCGCCGGAATCGAAGACCGCACCATCGAATGAGGCGCCCATGAACTGGAAGAAGACTTATGCCGTGATCCGCCGGGAGTACGTCGAGCGCGTGCGCACCAAGGCGTTCTGGATCGCCACGCTGCTGATCCCGATCCTGTTTCTCGGCTACGTGGCAATCCAGATCGGTTTGTCGCGCAAGACCGGCGGCGAGCGAAAGCTCGTCGTTGTCGACGGGACGGGCACGCTCTACGCGCCGCTCGCCGCGGAGCTCGACGCCACCGAGGCCACGCAAAAGAAAGAGGGCTCCGGCTCCAAGGGCCCGCATTGGACGCTCGTGGAGCGGCCGCTGACCGGGGACCTGGCCGCCACGAAAGAAGAGCTCCGCAAGGAAGTCCTCGACAAGAAAATCAGCGGTTACCTGATCCTCGAGCCGGCCAAGCTCGAGAAGGAGAGCGTCGAGTACTACTCGACGACGGTCTCCGACTACATCGCCCTGACCCAGCTCCAGTCGGCCCTGAACCGCATCTGGATCCGGCAGAAGATGGCGGCGCGGGGGCTTCCGGCGGACCTCGCGGCGGAGCTCGAGAAGCGCATCGACCTGAAGCCCTTCAAGGTGACCGAGAAGGGAACGGCCGAGGAGAAGGGCGCCGGGATCATCGCCGCCATCATCTTTCTCATCCTGATGTACTCGACTTTCTTCATGTACGGCTACCAGGTCATGCGCGGGGTCATCGAGGAGAAGAGCACCCGCATCGTCGAGATCATCATCGCGTCGGTGCGGCCGATGGAGCTGATGGTCGGCAAAATCATCGGCATCGGCCTCGTCGGCCTGACGCAGTATTTCGTTTGGTCGCTCGTCGCGATGAACCTTTCGCTGCCCGCGATCTCCGGCCTGATGTCGAGCGGCGACCTCGGCGTGCCGCGGATCCAGATCTCGATGCTCGGCTACTTCATGCTGTTCTTCATCCTCGGGTACTTTCTCTACGCCAGCGTCTACACGATGATCGCCGCGCCGTTCAACACCGACCAGGAAGCTCAGCAGCTGGCGATGATCCCGATGATCATGATCGTCGGCGGCATCGCGGTCTACCCAGCGGTCATGAACAACCCGACCGGCAACGTCGCGCTCTTCTTCTCGCTCTTCCCGTTCACGGCCTCGCTCATCATGTTCCTGCGGACGGCCGTCTCCGAGCCCCCCGCGTGGCAGATCGCCCTGTCGATCGTCATCATGCTCCTGACGACCGCCAGCCTGGCGTGGCTCGCCGGCCGCATCTACCGCGTCGGCATCCTCATGTACGGCAAGAAGCCCACGATCCCCGAGATCATCCGCTGGGCCCGCTACTCCCCCGGTAAGGTC